>CANRVD010000042.1 GCA_947643145.1 uncultured bacterium
TTATTTGCTATGCCCTTTATTTCTTGGCTGTCTTCTACTTATTTGTTTCAAACTTCTTTACCTCAATAAAAAACATGGATATTCATCAATGTCACCTCGAATATATTTTGCAAACAGATTACTTTGCACATACGCAAGTAGACCAAGCGGAATCTTCTGTTTCAGATAAGGATGTAACATATCTGTCCGCTTTTTTTCCTGCCAATGTGATATAACTTTTTTTCTCCCATCATCAGTAAGCCAAACAGCACCAGAAATTTGTGTTTCAAAATCTTTTTCACTAAGAATCCTTAAATTAAGTAAAGTAAGCACAAACCTTTCCACAATACAGCGCACCTCTTCTACTAAATCACATGCAAGAGAACTTCTTCCACTCCGCAAAGCATGACAAAATCCAATATAACTATCTAATCCTACCGTTTCTAATGCAGAAGCAAATTCACTCGTTGCTAACGTATAAACAAAAGACAAAACTGCATTCACCGGATCAAGCGGTGGACGTTTAGAACGCAAGGTAAAAGTAAATGGCACTTTATCATTTGTAATTAACTTATCAAATATCGAAAAATAATTCTTTGCGCAGTTTCCTTCAATTCCAATAATCTCCTCAACGCTATCAGCCAAATAAACTTTATCAATTCCATCACGCAGTGTCTCCAAAACGGATTGTATTTCCTCATCTTCCCTCAATTTAGGATTGTCATGAAGACTTCTGCGAATCAACTGTCTGGTATTGCTGAATTTTGCAGCCATAGTATTCTGAGTTAAGACAATAGATTTAGCACGAAATACATCTATTTGGGATACTCTCAAAAAAACATTGCCTTTTGTTTCTCCACACACTTTTGCCAAAAATTTGCCCTGAGGTGAAATAAAATTTATCGGAATTGATTTGGATACGCACTTTCCCATCAAAGCAGGTGAACAGCCATTATAATTGAAACAAACAATATTTTCAATATTATCAAAGGGAATGCGTATTTTATCAGCATCTTCTATCTTACATACAAGGTTCTCTCCTTCCAAAGTTAAATAGGCAAACTCATTTGTTATGTAAATTGTATTAAGAAGTTTTCTCATAAGACATCATCTCCTATTGCTATAATTTGCGCCTGTACACTTTTCTTTCTTATTTTCGAAGATGGCGGCATGCATAAATCTTTCATTGAGCAGCCGCCACACTTTTGCTTTAGAGGAATTGCAGGAATGATACCTTTTTCCATATAATTTTTCATTTCTAAAATAATTTTCTGCAATTTGCAATCATATTCTGCAAAATTTTCTTTAAATGGAAGCGTTACCCTTTTTTTTGCATCTGCATAATACAATACTGCTTCACAATCACATTGAAATACATAATCTACGCAAAGTTTTTGTGCAAAAACCTGCATTAAATCATCATAATTGTAATCTGAATTTTTAGGCTTAGTTGGTTTATATTCAACAATACAAAGTTCATACTTATCACTATATCCAGGAACAACAACACCAAACTCAGATTTTCGTCCTTCAATACAATCTACCACTCCATAAAGGCTATATTGCTTCAAATCATTATATACCGGAACAGAAGTAAAAACTTTTTTCCCTCTTAAAGTATAGCGCCTGTCTGGGTCATGCACACGTTCATGCAGCAAATTTGCCCTTGTTACAAATATATTCTCTGCCCAGCATTTATTTATTTCAATTAATCCCCATCTATGGGGACAATATAAATAATGTTGAACAGCGCGAATTGTTATGTCTATCGAATTCATAATTTATCTATCAATTCTACCCCTTGCGGAATCACAGTATCTATCATAATGTTATAATCACTGAATTTCCTCGGTGGAACATTTTTATCCTTCTGTTCTACTGTTATTTTATCAAAAAGTATATGGGACGGGCAATTTCCCAAGACACTTTCATGTTTAAATATGTATAACTTTCTCATACACATCTTCCCTCTGGCTGCACTATGGTCATGCTCAAACATATTGATAATGGCTGTCCAAAGTAGTTCTATGTCGTCATCATTTAAATCTGTAACCTTATTAGCAAGTGCCGCAGAAACATAACCTTCTGCACGGTATAAACCATACGGAATAATACTCTTCCTTCCCATCTCTGTCCCTCCGGTTTCTGTCCTCTTCTCCGTTGTTCTAGCCTGGCGGGTAATCGTGATATCCTCAACATATACCGGAGATATGCTCTTTGCAAAATTTATTTGAACAGGCCCTCTTACAATTCCACATTGATAATCACCAGTAGACATAACAGCACCAAATGTACGAACATCAAAATAATTTCTGCACATATAATTTCTTGCCCTTAATTCATTATCTGCATTTTTTCCTTTCTTTTTTTCCAATCCCTCTTTTTCATAAGCCTCTTCAAATTTAGCATTCAGAAATCTATCTGGCTTTACTAAAATCTGATAGCCCTCTTCACCCTCTTTACAAAGCTCCACATAGTTCCTAATCTTTCTTTTCAAACAAACATCTGTCACATAACCATGCCCTGTTTCTGCATCCACCCTTGGCGCATTACCGGCATCTGGATCTCCATTTGGATTTCCATTTTCTACATCAAATAACATAACAAAGTCATATCTATTACTAATAGCCATTTCAATTATCCTCCTCAAAATTTTCGATTTCACTATCCTTTTTTATAAAAAAGGATTGGTATTGTTGATAGTATCCAATAATAAATTTCCCCTGCTCCACCAATGGCAGTGTTTCTGGAAATTCTCCCGCCAGCTCATTAATGACTTCTTCAATCATCCTGTTAAAAAACACCTCATTTTTCGTTTTCTTTAAATGATTTTGAGCCAGCTTTAATAATTTAGGAAATATAACAGCCGGTTTTGATGCCGCCGATGCAAAATATGCATCCTTAATCGTTCTGTTTAATGAATTGCCAGATGCATTCTGCTGCAATTTTTCAAGTACTGCAAACAGCCGGCCGCATAAGTAAGATGGATTTTTATTATCCTTATCAAGTGCCAATTTTAATTCCTCCTTTTCATTTGAAATTCTTGATTTTCTATTGATACAGGCTTTTATAATGCCTGCTCGAATACGTCCTACATCCTGCTCTTTATCTGTTTTTACTCTGCGGACTACTGTATCAAGCAAAAACTGCGGGTAATTTACACCATATACAATTGCCTCCAATAATTTCGCCATTAAAGCCGGGTTCACTGTCTCCGTACCAGATTTTGGTGAAATAAGTTCTTTTTTTATCTGCCACAAAGAAACAGAACGAATCTGCTCCGAAATCTGCATATCCTTCTGATGCCTGGCAATATTTTGTAATATTTCACTATATTTCTTCTGGTAAAAAAACTTTATCGCCAGCCGTGATGAATTTGGCTTTAATCCAAGCATGTAAAATCTAATATTAGAATCAATATTTGCTATTGACAACCTTTCTGGCAATATATTGCCCTCACAGGCATCTAACATTAATGACTTCATCATTTCTTCCACTTCTTCACTTCCAACTACGTCAGGATTATGAAAAAGAAGTGCTGACATAATATCATTACATCTCTCATCTTTGCTCATTGCCCAATAAAGAACGGTTATATCATCTAATAACATTTTCTGTTTTTTATTGCTAATAATATAATTCAGTGCCTCCGTATACTTCTTCATTGCTTTTTCTGAAATATTACTGTTATATGACTGGCTGTTCCCATAAGAATTTTCAGATGGATTATTAAAATTTACTAAAACAGTCCCCGTCGCCAGTCCTCCATACACACCTTTTATCTTAGAATGTACCCTGGCAATAGATTCCCTTTCTCCGGTTATAGCACACTGTGCTATCCATGACGTATCTGTTCCCCTCTGCATCAAACGATACTGTTTTATCCATCTCTCTTTTATTTCCTTATCTTCATGTAATAGTTCTGTCCGTCCTGATAAGGCAAAAGCATAACTTGAATTTTTATAACTTTTGCCAAGCTGCATTAATTTCAAATTCCTTACTTCATTCTCCGGAATCCAGTTATGTATAAAATTTCGATATGCATTTACAATTGGAGTATCAATTCCCTCAATAAACTTAAGATTCACTTCTTTGAATATTTCATGTGACTTTTTTGCCTTACTTGTCTGGTCATTAGGAGTAAATAATTCATTTTCATAATTTAAGCCAAATAAATAGAGCGGTCTATGTTCAATATAATTACTATCAATCCCAGATTTTTCTGTCCGCTTTGGCAATACAATTTCTCTTGGTGTTGCTCTTTCCTTCTTCTTTCCCTTTTTATCCTCAATAAAATTGCGTTCCTGCCAGTCAAGAATTTCATCAATTGTTCCTTCCGGTGTAAGATATATAAGAAAATGAACTCCTATTTTAGAATATCCATCTGGAAGCACCTTTCCCTGCTCTGAAAGAATGTCATAATAATCGCAAAGTGATTTTACTAACATTTTAATTCCTCCCTGTATTGTGCCACATCAATAACTCCGTTTATCATATGAGGCCGATAATATAGCGTAGATGCCTTATCTGAAAACTTAGGATTTGTCCAATCATTATTAACAGGAAGCCCACCATCATCAAATCTAACCTGATAACTCATAAACCCCAAATCCACATCACCTGACAACTGAATAGATTTATCAATAAGATTCATATCAAACTGTTCTATAAGCTGTATACTTTTGACTGGGAATTCACTACATCCAAGACATGGTGTCCGAAAACATTGTCCCTTTTCTAAACGACGTTTTATGATATTATAATGTTTGTTTTCCGAATCTGTTTCTTCTTCATTCCTTATTCCTGTAAGTTCAAAGTGAAATTTGACACCATACTTAACATTCTTTAATACAAGAGCTGCCCGCTGACTTCGAATTTCCGAAGTATAGATACAGGGATTTCCACCTTTTCCATTCATAGCACTTTTTACAGCTTGATAAGATATTTTTTCTTTGACTTCATTACGCCGTATACTGGTAAAATCAATTGGATTGAATACAATTATTTTATCAATCACATACTTTATTGCTGGTTTCCAATAAATACTTTTTAGCAATCCCTCTAAGGCGCCTGGCGTTGGAACGTCATAACTGACACGCTCTACTTTCATCTCAGGTCTTGTAAAACAGGCAAAATCTCCCTCAATCATAACTTTAAAACCATAACCCATATTTTACAATCTCTCCTTCCTGTTACAAAATATAGTCTTTCCCTTCGAACTGGATTCCAGTATCCTCTTCATAGTAATCCAAATTAGTAAGACACCAAATACCACTCCCAAAATCATCCACCACATGCTGTTTTAGTAAATCATCAAACTCATTTACATACACAGCCAAAGCATATTTTTGAAACTTTCTTGGATTTCCTTGTCCGGTTATTTTTAACTGTTCAATCATTTCTTTACTTTTTTTATCCCTGCTTACAACGATTGAAATTGTCTCTGTATCAATTATGTTAAAATCTTCAGCATATTTGCTAAAAGGGATAGAGTACACATTCTTACACCTTTTGCTAATCGTATTTTTAGTCAACTCTTCTCTGTTAAAAAAATAAAGTCTTTCATAATATGTTGAGATACTTTCCTTACAAGAAATATCCTCATACTCATTAATAAGTCCTTTTGTTATGTTAAAACGCTCATCACGTAATATCATGTTACTCTGATTCTCTAATGTATAAATAAATACATCGGCCTGCTTCCTCTTTCCTTCACGATTGCATCTTCCACCAGCCTGTAAAATATTATCCAAACCAGCCAACTCACGAAATACGGTATAAAAATCCAAATCTACTCCCGCTTCTATTAATGAAGTAGATATTACTATAATTTTTCTATCATCTGGAATATTTTCTAAGTCAGGATAATCTTTTTCTAATTGCATCAACTCCAGCTTAATTTCATTAATTACCCTTGACCTGTCAAAAGCAGTCATATATGTAGACAAATGAAATTTTTTGCCACTGCATAATGAATATAGTTCCCTTGCTACAGCTCTTTTGTTTACAATAATAAGACTGGACGGATATTTCGCCGCTTCCGCGATTAATCTATCTTCACTAAGCGTTTCTAGATACTGATATTTACACTTATTAAATTTACTAAATATGGATGTATCTGTTACTAAATCACAGATTATGCTATTTGGAAGGGCATATTCACGAATTAATTTCTTATAATCCGGCATTGTAGCGGTTAAAAACACAGCTTCACTGTTTAGATACTTTGTAATATATGAAATGGCCTCCAAACATGGCTGCAAATATTTCGTCGGCATTAAATGTGCTTCATCAAATACTAAAATACTATCTGCCATATTGTGCAGTTTCCGCAATTTATTTCTTTTATTAGCATATATGGATTCAAAAAATTGAACTGCTGTAGTAATAATCAATTGTGCATCCCAATTCTCTATGGCATACCGAGCTGTTTCACGATAATCTTCACTATAATCTTTTTCTTCATCATAAAAAAATGTGGATTGATGGCGTAATATCTCGACATCTCTCCCCATTATGTTTTCAAAAATATCTGCTGTTTGTTCAATAATACTGTTATAGGGAATAATATAAATAATTCTTTTCCTATTTGTCCGCAATACTCGCTCTAAAGCAAATTTTACACTGCATAAGGTTTTTCCACTGCCTGTCGGCATATTCATAAGATAAATTTCAGCGTCACTTTTTATATGCTGAAATACTTGATTTTGTAAAACAGATCTTGCCTTCTGCAATTCTGAATAGGAATGTAAAGATAATAGACTTTTATTAATTTTTTCTAGACAACCAGTAAAATTAGCTTTTAATGAATGCCTTCCATCTTTTGAACAAAATGATGCTGTGTCTAACGAATCTGCATCTGTAAGACATGAATAACAGTATCTTGTA
Organism: uncultured bacterium; assembly: GCA_947643145.1. Lineage (GTDB taxonomy): Bacteria > Bacillota > Clostridia > Lachnospirales > Lachnospiraceae > Butyribacter. The sequence goes on from CANRVD010000042.1 coordinate 6,868, forward strand.
AAAAAAGCGAACTTGTCAATTACCCGCTCCATATTGTTTTCGCAATCTCTTAGCAAAAACTCGCCAAAATCCCTGTCATTAATGGATAACAAACTCAATTCTTCCTGATATCTGCTATAATCCTCAAACTCCCGTTTCATTCTTCCTGCCAGTGTCACTTTGTCTGGTGTATCATTTCCATATCCTCCGTCTGGAATTCCGGAATGATGACCGGCTATACAATATGCCAGCAAATAACCTACTGCATTAGGAAATTTCTCAATTGCAATTTTAGCACCACAACCAGAATGTTCTACCTTAATATTCTTTCCATCAATTCTCTTCTGAAACGAAATCTGATATTTTCCAACATCATGTAATAAACCCATAACATACATAACATCTTTCAATTTAGGAATTGAAAAGTCCCTGCAAAGAACTGCTGTATTTTCACTATGTTCTTTTATTGTCTGTACTGTATTGGTAGTTTTATCAATATGTGCCTTATAGATAGCCATCTACTATTCTCCCCTACTATTAAAAGCAAACCTTTAAATGGGATTCCATGATAAGCCTACCAAAGAATCCCATTCTACAGGCTAACTTAGCTTGTATATTGTCTTCTTGCTCTTTTATATATTTTTCTATTTGTTATAATTCACAATCTTCCCAAAATCTGCCTTTAAAGAAGCTCCACCAATCAGACCACCGTCAATATCCGGTTTTGCCAGCAGCTCTGCAGCATTGCCTGCATTCATGGAACCACCATACTGAATACGGACTGCTTCTGCTGTTGCAGCATCATAAACCTCAGCGATACAGTCACGAATGCCCTTGCAAACTTCCTGTGCCTGCTCAGAAGTAGCTGTCTTACCGGTTCCGATTGCCCAAATTGGCTCATAAGCAATGACCATGCCTTTCACCTGATCTGCTGTAACACCAGAAAGGTCAGATTTAATCTGATAACGAATCCAGTCCATGGTAACGCCCATTTCTCTCTGCTCCAATGACTCGCCACAGCAAAGAATTGGTGTCAGACCAGCTTCCAGTGCCTTTTTCACCTTTTTATTCAGAAGGCAGTCATCCTCTTTGAAGTAATCGCGGCGCTCAGAATGGCCAATAATAACATATTTCACTCCGGCATCTACTAACATAGCTGCTGAAATCTCACCTGTATATGCACCACTTTCTTCAAAATACATATTCTCTGCACCAACTTCTACATTTGTACCCTTAACCGCCTCAGCAACCGGTACAATGTCGATAGCAGGTACACAGTAAACTACGTCTACCTCATCATTTTTTACTAAGTCTTTTAATTCATCTACTAAAGCAACTGCCTCACTTGGAGTTTTATTCATCTTCCAGTTACCTGCAATAATCTTTTTTCTTGCCATAACAAACCTCCTTCTGCTGTAGTCTTACAGCAGCTATGCTAAAATCTATTTATCGTCTGCTGCTACTACACCAGGAAGCTCCTTACCCTCTAAAAATTCAAGGGAAGCTCCACCACCGGTAGAGATATGTGTCATCTTGTCACCAAAGCCCAACTGGTTTACTGCTGCAGCACTGTCTCCACCACCGATAATTGTTGTAGCTCCTTCAAGTTCTGCCATAGCTTTTGCCACTTCAACCGTACCTTTTGCAAAGTTTGGCATTTCAAAACATCCCATAGGTCCATTCCAAACAACCGTCTTAGCGCCTTTAATTGCATCCGCAAAGAGCTCTGCTGACTTAGCGCCAATATCAAGACCTTCCATATCAGCAGGAATCTCACCACGGCCTACTGTCTTAAAGTTTGCATCATTAGAAAAATCGTCTGTTGCAACAGTATCAACAGGAATCAGAAGCTTAACACCCTTCTCTTCAGCCTTTTTCTCCATATCAAGAGCATACTGCTTATAATCCTCTTCCAAAAGGGATTTACCAACTTCCTCTCCATGTGCTGCCATAAAGGTATATGCCATACCACCACCAATAATAAGAGTATCAACCTTATCAAGCAGGTTATTAATAACAGAAATCTTAGAAGAAACCTTAGCACCACCAAGAATTGCTACAAACGGTCTTGTAGGATTATTTACTGCATTTCCAAGGAAATCAATTTCCTTCTGCATTAAGTAACCTACTACACAGTCTCCATCCACATACTCTGTAACACCAACATTGGAGCAATGTGCCCTGTGGGCTGTACCAAATGCATCATTTACAAATACATCAGCTAAAGAAGCAAGCTCCTTAGAGAATGCCTCACCATTCTTTGTCTCTTCCACTCTGTAACGTGTATTTTCAAGAAGAATAACATCTCCGTCAGTCATAGCCTCTACTGCTGCTTTTGCATTGTCACCAACAACATTAGCATCAGCTGCAAACTTAACTTCCTGATCTAACAGCTCTGTCAGTCTTTTCGCAACCGGCGCCAAAGATAACTCTGGCTTTGGCTCTCCCTTTGGCTTGCCCAAATGTGAGCAGAGGATAACCTTTCCTCCATCAGCAATTAACTTCTTAATCGTAGGAAGAGCTGCTACCAGACGGTTTTCATCCGTAATCTTTCCGTCCTGCAATGGTACATTAAAATCGCATCTAACTAAAACTTTTTTTCCTTTTACATTGATATCATCAACAGACTTCTTATTTAACATTTTCTTACCTCCATTTTTTAAACAAGGACACAGACTTTACCTGTGTATGTCTACTTACACAGCAAGCTATTTCCTTTCCCACCAAAAAGAGCCCGGTCCTAAAAAGACCGGACCCTTATATGGATCTTATTTTAACTCCAATCAACACTCTGCAGCAAACTACAGGGTCATTGACTCATCACATATACATGAAGCAACAAATAATATGCTATCTGATTATGCTAACTCTGAGAAATACTTGATTGTTCTTACCATCTGAGATGTATAAGAGTTCTCATTATCATACCATGATACAACCTGTACCTCATATAAATCATCTGCAATCTTGCAAACCATTGTCTGAGTAGCATCAAAGAGAGAACCATATCTCATTCCTACAATATCAGAAGAAACGATTTCATCCTCATTGTAGCCGAATGACTCATTTGCTGCTGCCTTCATAGCTGCATTGATCCCCTCTACGCTTACATCATTGCCCTTAACAACTGCTGTTAAGATTGTTGTAGAACCTGTAGGAGTAGGAACACGCTGTGCAGAACCGATTAATTTACCGTTTAACTCTGGGATTACAAGACCAATTGCCTTTGCAGCACCTGTGCTGTTTGGAACAATATTAATTGCTGCAGCACGAGATCTTCTCTTGTCACCCTTTCTCTGAGGACCATCAAGAGTCATCTGGTCACCTGTATATGCATGGATTGTACACATAATACCAGACTGAACCTCTGCATACTTGTTAAGAGCATCAGCCATAGGAGCTAAACAGTTTGTTGTACAAGAAGCTGCAGAAATGATTGTATCATCAGGCTTTAATGTTGTATGGTTTGTATTGTATACAATTGTAGGAAGGTCATTACCTGCTGGAGCAGAAATAACAACCTTACGGGCACCAGCATCAATATGAGCCTGTGACTTTGCCTTTGATACATAGAAACCTGTACACTCAAGAACAACGTCTACACCAAGCTCGCCCCAAGGGCACTTAGAAGCATCAGCCTCTGCATAAATCTTAATTTCCTTACCATCAACTGTAATAGAGTCAGCACCTGACGTAACTGTGTCAGCCTTCTCATATTTTCCCTGTGATGAATCATACTTTAAAAGGTGAGCAAGCATCTCAGGACTTGTTAAGTCGTTAATTGCTACTACTTCATAACCTTCTGCACCAAACATCTGTCTGAATGCAAGACGTCCGATACGTCCAAAACCATTAATTGCAACTTTAACTGCCATTTTAAAACCCTCCTAAAAATAAATTTATAATTTGTCATATGAACTTGTCCATATAACAATTCATCATAGCCAACGGATTATCTCCAAATCCTATTGTAATCAATTTACCAATAAATTACAAGATTTTTTTTGAATAATCTTATAATTAGTTACTATACACGGCTGATTTTGCAGCGCCAGACGGCATAGCCGGATGGTTTTTCGCATGATGTTTAGAATTACCGTGAATAGTAACTACTGTTCACGTAACTATAATTACCCGTTTTTTTGTTACTATTCAGCTTTCCTGCTGCCATAAACAGATTTTTCCACTCTTTATGGATTCCTGCACCAAAATTGTTCTTTGGTTCGAAGACCCCTTAAAGACAAGCCCCAAATCCTTCTTGTCAATCATGAACTCGCCGTCTACCAAAACATCCATGTAACCCAAAAGTTCTTCCGTCTCCTCCCATTCTGTCATCATACGTCCAAGAATGTCTTTTTCAAAGTCATATCCCGAAAAGCACCATATGGTTTTCTCAGGATAGGCTTCCCTGACTGCCCTGACTAACGGCAGAAGCCCCTGCTGGTTACTGTGTTCAAGCGGTTCCCCTCCCAAAAGAGTCAGCCCCTTCACATAATCAGGCTTCATATACCCTAAAATCAATTCCACAGTTTCAGTGGTAAATGGCTCTCCATATTCAAAATCCCATGCTTCCGGATTAAAACATTCCCTGCAATGGTGGGTACAGCCACTCACAAAAAGAGACACACGGATTCCCGGACCATTCGCCACATCATACTGCTTTATATCTGCATAATTCATCCTGTTCCTCCAACTCCCTGAAGCAAAACTCCTTTTTCCTCTCCCTGTGAAATCACCAAACCCCTTTGTTATTATTCACAGTAACAATCCTTCTACAAATGGAGTGTTCGGGAATTAATTTCTTTCGTTTTACCGACATTCCAGAAATTCTCCCCCAGATAACCACAGGTTCTCCTTGTTACATTCATTTTATTCTTGTCCTTATTATGGCACTGAGGGCACTCCCACTCCAGCTTTTTGTTAATAATAATTTCTCCATCATAACCACAAATGTGGCAATAATCTGATTTTGTATTAAATTCTGCATACTGGATGTTCTCATATATAAACCGGACAACATCCTCTAATGCCTCTAAATTATGACGCATATTTGGAATTTCGACATAGGAAATTGCACCACCGGAAGAAATCTTCTGGAACTGGCTTTCAAACTTAAACTTTGTAAACGCGTCAATCTTCTCACGCACATCTACATGATAAGAATTTGTATAATAACCCTTATCGGTAACATACTTAACCACACCAAATTTCTTTTTGTCAATTTCTGCAAAACGGTAACAGAGGCTCTCTGCCGGTGTTCCATACAATGCAAAACCAATACCAGTCTCTAACTTCCATGTGTCACAGGCAAGCCGGAGACGCTTCATCAAACGGAGGGCAAAATTGGTCCCCTTCGGGTCTGTATGGCTCACCCCTGTCATAAGCTTTGTTGCCTCATACAAACCAATATACCCTAAGGATATACTGGAATATCCGTCATGAAGCAGCTCATCTATTTTCTCTCCTTTTTTCAGCCTTGCAATGGCACCATACTGCCAGTGAATCGGACTGACATTGGAAAGTGTTCCCTCCAGTGAACGATGTCTGCACATCAATGCTTCAAAGCAAAGAGACAGCCTCTCCTCTAAGAGCGGCCAAAATTCCTCCTCATCTCCATCCGCAAGGAGTGCAATTTGCGGAAGATTAAGGCTTACAACACCCTGATTAAAACGTCCTTCAAACTTATATTTTCCGTTTTCATCCTTCCATGGGGCCAGAAAACTCCGGCATCCCATACATGCAAATACATTTCCTTCATAATTTTCCCGCATCATTTTTGCTGAAATATAATCAGGATACATTCTCTTTGCAGAACATTTTACTGCAAGGCGTGTCAGATAATCATACTTTCCACCCTTTAAACAGTTATGCTCATCCAGCACATAAATCAGCTTAGGAAAAGCTGGTGTGACATACACACCCTTTTCATTTTTAATTCCTTCTATACGCTGCTTTAAAATCTCTTCTATAATTAAAGCATTTTCCTCTACATACGGGTCATCCTTATCCAAATTCAGAAAAAGCGTTACAAACGGTGACTGCCCGTTCGTCGTCATCAATGTATTAATCTGATACTGGATTGTCTGAACACCGGATTTCAATTCATCACTAATCCGGTCCTTCACAAATTCATCCCTGACTTCCTTACTAATAGAATCACCATACTTTTTATTATAATGCTTTTCATATTTCTTACGGCTCTTTCTAAGATATCTTCCCAAATGTCTGATATCTACTGACTGTCCGCCATACTGGCTGCTTGCCACGGCAGAAATAATCTGTGTCATAACAGTACATGCCACCTGAAAGCTCTTTGGACTTTCGATTAATTTTCCATTCATAACGGTGCCATTTTCCAGCATATCACCAATATTAATCAGACAGCAGTTGAAAATACTTTGCAGATAATAGTCCATATCATGAAAATGAAGGACACCTTCCTCATGTGCCTTAATAATCTTTTCCGGAAGAAGAACACGCTTTGTCAAATCCTTAGAAACCTCGCCGGCAATCAAATCGCGCTGTGTTGAAGCAATATAGGCATTCTTATTAGAATTTTCTTCCATAACATCCTTATTGCTGTTCTTAATAAGGCTCATAATAGAATCATCCGTTGTATTTGCCTGACGAACCATCTGACGGGTATAACGGTAAATAATATACTTTTTTGCAAGCTCGTACTTGCGCTCACTCATCAGCTTCTGCTCAATAATGTCCTGAATATCCTCTACCATAAGATTTTCCGCATGAATATTTTCAATTCCGGCAACAATGGATTCTATTTTTTCTTCTGTCATTTGCTCATAGCGGTCGACCTCCGCATTTGCCTTCTGAATTGCAATAATTATCTTGTTACGGTCATACTCTACAATTCTTCCATCCCTTTTTGTGACCTTCATACTCTTTTTTCTTCCTCCTTCATATGTTAGAACATCAGGTGTCACGCTTTACGTAACCATATTTTCCCTAACGCACAAGGGTAATTATAGCATTGGATTCCAAAAAAGTCCACAATATCTTGTGATTTTAATAAGTTTTTTCACAAAATATTGTGGAACCCCCCATTTTCCTAAGCACTACTCACGTAGTCATTTTTATCACTTTTTTCTTTTAACATTTACCCGTTTCTGCGCAGAATTTCCTCTAAATATACTGAAAATGCGGATGGAATGCTATACTTATTTTGTATCTGCTCCACTGTCGACAGAACACCACCTGATACAATATCTTGTGGCAGCTCCACCAAATGAACCAAATAACCAAGCATATGCCATTCTACATGGGAAAAGATATGTTTTCCCTTTCCAAGCAATTCTATTTCCGCAAATCCTGCCCCTGCATCTTGCAGGCCGGACTTGATTTCTTCAAGAGACAAAGTTCCTTCCTGAGATGGAAATTCCCAAAGCCCTGCCAAAAGTCCTTTTTCAGGTCTTTGCTGAATAAAATATTTCCCCTGATATTCCAGCAGGAAAACCGTTCTTTCCTGAATCTTTCTTGGCTTCTTTTCGGCCTTCACCGGAAAATCAAGCATATTTCCCTGTTTTCCAGCCATGCACCAGTTTGCTGCCGGACATTCGCCACAGAGAGGCTGTCCATTTGGAATACATATAGTCGCTCCCAAATCCATTAATGCCTGATTAAATTCTCCTGCACATTTTTCCGGTAAGGCATCTCCTACCTCATCACGAATCCGCTTACGTACCTTTCCCTTCGTAATATCACTGCTATCAGCAAAATATCTTGTATAGATTCGGTACACATTTCCATCTACTGCCGGGACTCTTTTCCCAAAGGCAATCGAAGCAATCGCCCCCGCCGTATATTCACCAATTCCGGGCAATTTCAGTAAAAGCTCGTATTCCTCTGGAAATTCCCCCTGATATTCCCGCTCTATCACCTGCGCTGCCTTTTTCAGATTTCTTGCACGGTTATAGTACCCAAGTCCCTGCCACAACTTCATCAGTTCATCCTCAGGCACCTGCGCCAGTGCCCTGACCTCCGGCAAATGTTTTAAAAACCGGATATAATACTCCTTAACCGCCTCTACTCTGGTCTGCTGCAGCATAATCTCTGAAATCCAGACATGGTACGGCTCCGCGTCCTGGCGCCACGGAAGCTCCCTTTTGTACTTCCCATACCATTCCAGCAGCGGCTTTACCATTCTATGCATAGTTCCTCCTACTCTTACTTCCATATATGCAGATTTCTTTAAACTTCCATCGTCACGATTCACGGTTATTCTAAGCACCATGTGTATTGCAGCTTATGATTATTCTACTGAAGCCACCCTCTTTGCATCCTCTGACAATCCCATAATGTCTTTAATTTCTTCCCTTGATATTTTCGTATATTCCGATAATTCCTCAATCGTGGGAATCCGCCCAATTTCCTCAGCCATAAACTTTGTTGCTTCATGCAGCAGGTTGGTCTTAGCCAGCATTGCACTTTCCCAGTCTTTTGAAGTCGTCATTTCATCAATATAAGTTTCCATCGCATGAGAGATTTCAAGATTTAAAGTACCAAAAAATTTATTGAAATCCAATCCACCATTTGGCAGAATATACTCCATCCGATTCCGCTCTATAATCTGCATGGCAACCATCAACCCTACATTTCCCTCGGCAATCACCTCATCCATCGGAACACTTCTCTTTTTGTAGCTATTTGCAATCTCTGTTACCTTTTTTAAATATTTTTCTATGATAGTATCCTTTACTGATAAATCTCCATGCAGAAAAGAGAGAATCGTCTCTTCTGCTTCCTCCAAATTATCTGTCACTCTTGCTATTTCCTGTCGGTATAATCTCATATTTGCCTCTCTACGGCTTTCTTTCGTAGCAGAACCTGTTTTTTTCTCCTTTTCTGCTATTTTTACCATGCCGGATCTTTTCTTCCTCCCGGCATTTCCTCTGGCAGCCTTTTTCTCCTCTGCCTTAACCGGAATATAGGTGTAACCTTCTACTTTAATGTGATTCTCCCCCAGATAATGATACACCGCGTCCATCTGCTTTTCTGAAAGCTCCTCTTCCCCAAGATATTTTTTTATTTCCTCTTTTGTCAGCACATTCTGCTGCGCTCCCGCAATCTCCTTTATTCCCTGCAGCATTTCCAAAAACCGGCTCTGTTCTTCCATTCTCTATTCCCCTTTGCTTTTATAGTAAACCATTATGCAAGCATAATGTATTCTCTTACACCTGACTTTACTTTTACAGTAAAATCTTACCCATCATATCCTAAAATGATTCCAAAAACAAGAGGAGCCGGTACAAAAAGTACCAGCTCCTCTGATATCAGCTTATAACATATCAAATACAAATACCACTCAAATTACTTAAACTGAATTGTGAAAGAAACAGTTATACTGTTCTTAGGCATCTTTGTTACACTTTCTGCTTTCCACTTCTTCTGAGCAAATGAATTCCAGCAGTTCAGTGCCATAATCTGTGTAAAATCCGCCTTCTTTCCCGGATCAGGAGTAATCGTTGGATTCTTAATCGTCTTTACAGCCTTGCCGTCAAACTTAACAACCAGTTTTGACACTTTAACCTTATTTCTCATTGTACCTGGGATAGAAGTATCAACATAAATGGTATTCCATCCACCATCCTCAGCAATTGCGTTCTTAAGACCCGTTAACTTAACGGTGTATGTTGCAGCTTTTTTGCTTTTCTTTACTGTAACATCTGTAAACTTTGTCCCACCAATCTTCTCATCCTTCTCTGTCATCAGATAGTTCTGGAATTTTCCTGTATCATTATGATTGGTACGGTAATTGAACTTCTTGGTTGATATACAAAGATATGCCTTGTAAGAAGCTGCCTCTGCCTTCTTTGGCGCCGGTGCAACAGCAATGGAACTTGCTACCACGGCTACTGTCATTGCGAGAGAAATCACTCTCTTGGTTACTTTTGTTAATTTCATATTCGTTCCTCCTTTATTCCTCTTACTTTAACAATGCTTTGATAAAGGCTCCTAAAAAACTCCTTGTATCAATACATTGTCGATTATTATATTAACATATTTGTGCAAAACTGTCAACTTTTTCATGAATTGGGAGGATTTTTATATGATATTCAACAAAAATCTAAAATATTTTACTTTTCCTTACCGCGCAAGGATATCTGTAATCTCCGCAATATACATGGTGTGGTAATCCTGATCTGTATACCAAATCCCATCGAGGGAACTATCTATAAACTGGTCTCTTGTAATCGGCGTCTTAGACATTACACGGCAAATCAGAATCATACTTCCTTCATCAATATACGGCACACCCTTATGGTATCCTACATGAACACCAGCCTCCTTAATTTTATCTTCATTCCTTCCAGATACTGCTCCCAAAAACTTCATTTCCTTGCGGAATTTCTCTTCCGGAAAGCTAAGGGAAAACTTACCTTCTCTGTCAATAAATTCCTTTGTAAAACGGCTATCCCTGATAAAAATATAGGCAACATTCCTTCCCCATATAACGCCAACACCACCCCAGGATGCTGTCATAGTGTTTGCCTTTTCCTCATTTCCTGCCGTTACTAACATCCAATCCTGCCCTATCATCTTAAAAGGATTTACCTCCATCTGAGCAAAACCAACTTCCTGAAAACTATGCATTTTTTCTCATCCTTTCTATATAAATATATATTATCGTTACTATTCACGAATAGCAACGATTATCAGATATTTTACTCAGTTCATTCAATCTTGTGACTTTTGCAGGATTCAATGACCAACATTATAATATCTGATTATTTATAACTTCCTACTTATTAAGTATAACTAAATTATGACAAATTTCAATTCCTGATCCAAAATTGTTTATCATTTTAACAAAACTTTGGTATAATATCGTTACTATTCACTATTTATTTCTGAAAATAAGCAGACACGCCGTACTTGCACGTAAGAGGCTGCTGGTTTACTAAAATGAACGTGCCGGCTGTTCTAATCAACATAAGCTGCTGGTTTTGCAGCAACAGATAGCGAAACCGAATGGTTTTACACATGGTGTTTAGACCAGCATGAATCGTAACGAAAACTTCCTTAAACTAAAAAAATAATAGAAATGAGGATTATCATGAAGACAATGTTAAATAAGCTGTTAGCCCACAAAAAAGTACAGAAGTTCCTGCTTCTAATTGAAAACATCAATGACTGCTCTTTATCTGCCCATTCTGGACAGACTGCGTTCTTCTTTATGCTGTCCTTCTTTCCGTTTATGCTATTTATGTTTGCTATACTCCGGCTTACGCCGCTGACAGAAGACATTCTTGCCACTTTTATTTTATACATTCTTCCAGCATCCTTCCGCGGTTTTGTCGGAAACCTGATACACAGCATTTATACCTCCAGCAGCGGTCAGGTTCTTTCTCTCTCTATCGTCAGCGCTATCTGGCTGGGTTCAAAGTCCTTCCTTTCTCTGGTGCAGGGGCTAAATTCCATGTACCGCCAGAAAGAGTCCAGAAATTATTTTGTCCTCCGCCTTTTTGCTTTCCTGTATAGCATTTTTTTCGCCCTGCTTTTAATTGCAACCCTTACTTTTCTCGTATTTGGAAACTGGATTCATAACAATATTATTCTCAAACTGCCCATAATTTCTTCGATTCCGAAATCACTAATCAGCTTCCGCATGCTGATTGGATTTTTTTCGCTTTTCTGCATTTTCTTAATTATGTATTATTTTCTGCCTAACTGTAAATGGAAATTACGCCACCACATACCCGGAGCCCTTCTGGCTTCTTTAGGCTGGCTGCTTTTCTCCTATCTGTATTCGTTCTATGTTGATTACTTCAACAATTATGCATCCTTTTATGGAACCATGACCACCATTGCCCTTCTTATGGTCTGGCTGTATGCCTGTATGTACCTCCTTTTCTTTGGAGGCATTTTGAATGACTTTTTAAAACATCATTTCCGTACAGAAGATAAATCTGATAGTTTTGTCCCTTCAAAATAAAAGGATAAAATTGCTTTGAAATCTTTTCCTGTGTTTGCCATCTTTTGGGCACCACACTGGCTCATTCCCGCGCCATGCCCAAAACCTCCGCCAATCAAATGAAAAACCACCTTTTTTCCTTTTACCGCATCCATAATATAAAATGCCGCACTAGGCAGAAGGTTCATAGTTGTTTTAGACTTTCCGTCATTATAATACACAGACTCATACAACGGCGCCAGCACTTTTCTGATATTATATTGTGTACATACTTTGACAACATTTTTCTTGCCAACTACAACAAGCTCTGTTACCAGACCGCTCTTCTCTCTCTTCTCTACACGGAGCTTTTTGACTTCCCCGACAGATTTGAGCGGCTCTTTCTTATAACTTCCATCCTTCTTCTGTGTCAATACCAGATCGGGATTGTTTAAATAGCAGGAATACAACACAGAATCAATTCTATCTGACAAAGCGTCTCTGCTAATAGTCACATTCCAGCGGTACCATTCTGAATCACTGTCATAGGTATCTAATGATTCTTGATCCATAAAAACAGAAAAGCTTTTCTCACTAGACAAATTTAAATGGTTAATACCACTTGCTTTCCTGCCTTTTTCCGTAATCTGAAACTTTTCCTGCAAATACGGCACTTCTGAAGCCGTATTCCAGACATCCTGCCCAGAAGCAGAATACCCCCATGATGTAGAATAATAATATGTCTGTACCACTGCATTTTTCTTATTGGTAAGAACCATCCCCTTAGTGCTGTTGACAGCCTTACGGGAACGATTATCCTCTGGCACATTGTTATATACCTGACAGGCAACACTATCGTCTAAGTCGGCATGATATTCCTCATATCTTTTGGACTGTATCTGCTGGTACGCATAACTTCTGGCACAGACAGCCTGCGCCTTTAACGCTTCCATATGGCTTCCAGTAGAAAGTTCACTTGGAACTACAGCATACAGATATTCCTCCAAAGGTAGCCTGTTAATCACCAGAAACCCCTGCTTGCTCCAGGTTAACTGTAGAGTACGGCGATATGACGGATGGATATTCTGTCTCTTGATTGATTGAATCTGCAGCTTTGCTCCCTTCTCTGAAGATATTATTATCTTTTTCTTCTTCCATTTACTGTCCTTCGCCTGATAACTTACTGTTTCGCCAGCCTGATATGTCTTTTTCTTTCCATCCACAGTCACTATAAAAGGCTGATTCGATGAGATTTTCACCTTCTTATGATATAGTGAAGCAAAGTTATCTGTCTTCAAAAGCACCCTGACATTTCTTTCTTCTGTATCTGCCTTCTTTTTGTTCTGTTTTTCTTTCTTCTCACTATTCTTAGCCGTATCTTCTTCCTCCTGTACGACTTTCCTTTTTGAAGACTTTGTTCCTCTCTGCCAGGCTTCTGTGAAAATACAGGTAAACACCAAAGCAGACAGGAATAAGAGAATTGTCACTTGCCTTTTTTGCTTTTTCTTCCCTGCCATCTTGTCCATTTCCTATCCGGTATAGCATTCATACTATTTCTGCTCTCATAAAATCTATACCATTTATTCTTTTTCCCCTGCTCACACGCCTCCTATAACTTTATCTTATTCCAAATATCCTGTCAAATAGAACCCACAAATTAAAAAACTCACCCCGTATTTCAGGAGCTTCCTATAAGCTAAACTATATTGTTACTGGTAAAGTACATTAGCAATTTCCATAACAACCTGACGAATTGACTTATGCATACAATCTATTGTAATATCTGCATATTTTTCATAAAGAGGAGTTCGCTCCTCATATAAATCAAGCAATGTCTGTCCCGGGCGTATCACAACACCACGTTCATCCAAATCTCCCAAACGCCACTCCAATTCTTTATACTCTAATTTCAGATAAACAATTGTGCCAATAGATGCCAGATGCCTCATAGCCTCTATACCATATATCACGCTGCCTCCTGTAGCAATGACCGAATCCTTTACCTCAAGGGTAGCGTTTACTTCATTTTCTATCTTTTCAAATACATCAAAACCATCCTGCTTAATAATTTCATGCAACAGTCTGGATTCCCTTTTTTGTATGGCTAAATCAGAATCTACAAAAGCATAACCAAGCTTTTTGGCTAGAACAACACCGACTGTACTCTTTCCTGCACCGGGCATTCCTGTCAAAATAATATTATTCATAATCATCCTCATTTCTATACCTGCTTCTAAACACATAAGATTACTATTCACTCTGGCTTTTTCCCTCTAGTACAACGAAATTTAAGTTTTGGATAGTTTAACGCAGAATATTTTTCTGAGAGTGCTGCTTCACAAACGCAGTTCTACGCTCCGCTTCGGTCCTTGCTAAACAAGTGCCACTGGCACTTAGCAACGTAGCGGTGGCTACGTCGAGGCTTGGGGAGTAGTGCTATCAGGAAAATAAGCAAGTCAAACTGCCAATTACTTAATATTCGTTGTACTAGTATACTATGATGTTAGGGTCAAAAGGTAAATTTTTGTATATACTTCGTCAATTTGCACAAAAGAAAAAGATAACTAAGAAAGCAGAATAATCATTTTTATCTCAGGACTGTTCGAAGCCGTTGGTGCTTAAACAGCGTCGTTTGCTGTTTTATGCCCCATTACGTGCTTCGCCAAGCGAAAGCGTGTCCTGAATGAAAATGATTATACCGCTTTCTGCATTATTGTATCATTGTGCAAATTGACGAAGTCGATATGTAAATTTACCTTTTGACCTCAACATCATACTATCGAAATATGCTAGATTTGTCAAAGGTAGTTGAAAGTGAAATGAATTCCCCTTTACTTTTTCCCTTCTTTTCGTTATGATTAATTTGTTTTATTACAGTCGATCAAATATAAAGGAGGCTATTTTTATGGCACAGAATCCAATTGTTACATTTGAAACAACAGCAGGTACTATTAAAGCAGAGCTTTATCCTGAAATTGCTCCAAATTCCGTGAACAACTTTATTTCTCTTATTAAAAAAGGATTTTATGACGGGGTAATCTTCCACAGAGTTATTGCAGGTTTTATGATTCAGGGTGGAGACCCAGATGGAGTTGGAACAGGCGGCCCAGGCTATTCCATTAAAGGTGAATTTGCCCAGAATGGTTTTGAGAATAACCTAAAGCATGCCAGAGGAGTTCTTTCTATGGCACGTTCCCAAATGCCAGATTCGGCAGGTTCCCAATTTTTCATTATGCACAAAAATGCACCCCATCTGGATGGTGCTTATGCGGCATTTGGAAAGGTGACAGAAGGGTTAGACGTTGTAGACAAGATTGCTGAAACAGATACAGATTATATGGATGCTCCTCTAGAGCCACAAGTAATGACAACAGTAACAGTTGATACTTTCGGAGAAGAATATCCTGAACCTGAAAAATGTTAAGAAGTAACCAGAAACCGTAACTATGGAGCAGTATATAAATGCACTGTAATTGTTAAAAGTTCATCTTCATAGCCGGCATCTATTTGACCGCCCATTTCCTCAGAAAGAGCCTTTGCAATCGACAGGCCAAGTCCTGTTGACTCCCTGCCGCTTTCTATTGTATAAAAGCGGTCAAACAGATGTCCAACCTGAATATTATCTAATCCATATGCATGATTTTGAAAATAAACTGTTCCATTCTCTTCTAAAATAATTTTGCAGTCACCGGCACTATATTTAATCACATTACTAATAATATTCTGAAAGATTCTAAAGAGTGCCTTTTCATTTAATTCCCGGTAAACCACCGTTTCCGGAATGCTGATTACCGGTTCGATTCCTACTACTTTTAGTGCCCCATAATGCTGCGCGATACATTCCTCTAAAACTTTGTTTAATGAAACTTTTTTTCTCTCCTGATACATTTCAACTGACAATATAATGGAATACTGAAATAGCTCCTCCATCATATCTTTTAAGGAAAGAATACGCTGTTTCATAATCGCTAAATACCGCTCTGCCGCATCGGACAATTCTTCTTTTTGTAATAACTCCATATATCCACAGACCGCAGTAACTGGTGTACGCAAATCATGTGAAAGGTTCGTTATGGCGCGCTTTAATTCCTGGTCCCCCTGTACATACTGTATATGCTCCTGACGAAGTTTTTGCAGTTCGCTATCTATAATAGCTGCCAGTTTTCGCATTTTCGAGTCCCGACTTGATATATCAATTCCGACATTACTGTCTGCTTCCAGCCATCCCGATATTTCTTCGCAGATTTCCCTGACAGACTTTCTCATTAAAGAAATCTTAACGATTAAAAACAAACAAATACAGACCAGCATAAAACATATTAAACAAAGCCACCATTCCATTTGAAACCTCATTCCTTACTTCAGATTTTTCTTTTTAAAAACAAGATAGCCTCCCAAATTACAGATAACTGTCAAAAGAATAGAATAAGAAAAGAATCCGACAGGATGTTCCATCTGTAAATTTGCAACCTGCGCCGCCTGCGCTGTCGGCAAAAAATCCATCAGAAACTGATAAATTTTTCGCTGCAATCCCGTTGGATACTGGGGATTTTTTATCATATTCATACTCATATCCCCACCCATCACTTCCACACTTTCAATCATCTCTGGCTGTGACAACTCATTAAAAAAATAAACTGTTAAAAAAAACATTCCAAAAGCAAGTAAAATGCTGATTACCACTCCATGAACTTTGCTTGTATTTAACATTGCAACCAGATTAAATAGCGCTGCATAGGTAATGGATACAAAGCCTCCAGCCAGCACATACATTGCAATCTTCTCCCAGCTATTTGCAAATTCTCCAAATACCGGCCTGCCAAATACATAGGATGTCAAAATCCCTAAAATATAAATAAGCAGACAGATTCCGGCACAGATAAGAAAATTAGAAAAATAAATACATCGTCTGGATTTCCCCACTATAATTTTATTACGAATGGTTCCATCACTATAATCAGTTCCTACATACATACTAACAACAACAGAAAAAACAATCCCAATCACAATCAGGCAGCCAAATGCAATTCCATCCAGACTGAACCATTCTTTGTCCATGGGTTCTCCCTTGTATTTCTGATAAAACTGATACTGAGATAGAAATTGTAACAGGCTATAGCCAATCGTTACAATGAGGCCAAGCCAGAAAACTTTATTTTTCCTCAACCGCTGCAAATTTGCATAAAGTAATTTATTCATCCCTTCCACCTCCAATCAGACGCATATAATATCCCTCTAAACTCTCATTCCTCTCCTGCATGGAAATCACTTCCCCGCCTCTTTCTGCCAGACTCATAGATAAATCACTGATTGTGATTTTTCCATAGATTTCTGCCTCTGTATCAGATAAAACCCGATACTCTATCCCTCGTTCTTCCAAAACCCCAAACAACAACTTTGTATCAGATACTTCCACCTGAATACAGGAACGGCAGGCGGCTTCCAAATCTTTAGAACTCATCTCCCTGATAATACTACCTTGGTCAATAAACCCGTAGTAAGTTGCAATTCTTGACAATTCCCCTAAAATATGGCTGGATATCAAAACTGTAATCTTTTTTTCACGGTTCAGTTTTAAAATCAACTCCCTGATTTCAATAATTCCCTGTGGGTCCAAACCATTCACCGGTTCATCCAACACCAAAAAATCAGGACTTCCGGCAAGAGCAACTGCAATGCCAAGCCGCTGGCGCATTCCCAGTGAAAAATCCTTCGCTTTCTTTTTTCCTGTCTTTGATAAACCAACCAGATCAAGAAGATCAGCAATCCCATCATAAGACGGACGTCCCAAAACCAGATATTGTTGTTTCAAATTTTCTTCTGCCGTCATATTGAGATAAATAGATGGCGTCTCTACAATTGCTCCCATTCTGCGGCGTGATTTGCCAATATCATTATCTGTGTGACGCCTTCCATAAAGACTATATTTTCCTGCCGTCGGTTCCTGAAGTCCACAGATAATACGGATTAATGTAGTCTTTCCAGCCCCATTTTTTCCTACAAAACCATATATCTCCCCTTGGGGAATATTCATAGATACATGGCTTAATGCCTTAAAATGGCCATATTGCTTTTCCAAATCCCTTACCTGCAATACGTATTCCATAATCAAATCCTCCTTACATTTTTTAGCTACTGTTCACAGCCGCGAATAATATGTTAGTTACTTACTATTTGTTATACTGGCAGCGAATAATAACTTTCTATCTTAATTATACTTTTCTCAGGTTAAGATACCTGTAAAGAAAAACGTAAAGATTTTGTAAAGATTACTCATCCCTTAATTTAAATCCAATTCCCCATACTGTTTCAATATAATCTTTTCCGCTTAAATCCCGCAATTTCTTTCTCAGATTACTCATATGCACTTTTAGCGAGCTTTCCATACAGTCTGGTGTTTCCTCACTAATATGCTCTAATAAAGTAGATTTTGTAATGACCTGCTCTGGATTTATCATTAGCAGACGTAAAATAGCATATTCTGTTCTCGTAAGATGTGTCTCATGGTCTCCTACAAAGATTTCATGTGATACTGTGCTTAATCTGATTTCTTTCCATGATATTATGTCACTTTTCACTACTTCCCTTTTTCTTAACTGCACAGCAATTCTTGCAAGAAGCTCTTCAACTGCAAACGGTTTCGTCAGGTAATCCACCGCACCATTCATCAATACCTGCACCTTATCCTGTACATCAACTTTCGCACTAATAACAATAACTGGAATATCCTGAATCTTCTCAAGCACCTGTTCTCCTGACAAACCCGGAAGCATTAAATCTAGCAGCAGCAAATCTGGAGTATTCTTCTCCAACATTAAAATTGCTTCTGTCCCTGAATATGCACGAAGCGTCTGGTATCCCTCTTTTCTTAAAACCTCTTCTAGCATATCTCCTATATATACATCATCATCAATAATAGCAATTATATTCACATTCCTCTCCCCTCAAAATCATCAAAACTTTTCTACAAAGTAAAAAAGGCACAGTAAAAACTGTACCGTTTCTTCTTCTGATACCTTCAAAACTGCATACTGATTACAGACTCCTTCTTAAGCCCAGGTTAAGCCCTCGACCTATTAGTGACAGTCCGCTCCATGCATTGCTGCACTTCCACTCCTGACCTATCTACCTCATCGTCTCTGAGGGGTCTTACCGGATTCCTCCGGGGATATCTCATCTCAAGGGGGGCTTCACGCTTAGATGCCTTCAGCGTTTATCCCTTCCGGACTTGGCTACCCAGCCGTGCCATTGGTATGACAACTGGTACACCAGCGGTCCGTCCAGCCCGGTCCTCTCGTACTAAGGCCAGCTCCTTTCAGATATCCTGCGCCCGCGCCGGATAGGGACCGAACTGTCTCACGACGTTCTGA
>CANRVD010000043.1 GCA_947643145.1 uncultured bacterium
TTTTTCAACATAAGGCACTCCTTTCCTACTATTTCAAGAACTTTCTAATTCCAAAACCAAAGTTCTTTGCTTTCTGTTGGATTATTACATACCAAAAACTTTCCCATAGCATAACACCCACTCTTATGTTATACTGCCCCAACCTAAAGCAAGTATAACATAAGAGTGGGTGTTTCGGTACAAAATTTTACGACACCACAAAGCATCACTCCTCCTCCCGGCTGTCATACACAATTTTTCCATCAATTATCGTAAAGAGAGTCTTTGTAAACACTTCCATTGGATTTCCAGAAAAAATGGCAATATCTGCATCCTTTCCCGTTTCCAGCGAGCCGACCCGGTCTGATACACCACAAATCTGTGCTGCATTAATTGTAATTGCTTTAAGCCCGCTTTCCATAGAAAGCCCCTGCTTCACACAAAGCCCGGCACAAAGTGGCAGATACCGGATTAAAGATACAGGATGGTCTGTCATAATTGCCAGTTTAATTCCAGCACGCTCTAACACTCCTGCCGTCTTAAAGCTCATATTCTTCACCTCTATCTTAGAGCGGGAAGCAAACCCCGGACCCACAATAACCGGAAAACCGGAATCTGCAATTTCATCCACAATCAAATGCCCTTCTGTACAATGATCTAATGTCATATCAATATGAAATTCCTTTGCAATACGGATTGCCGTCAATATATCGTCCGCACGGTGGGCATGGGCTTTTAATGGGATTTCATGCCGAAGCACCGGAAGCCAGCACTCCATTCTGAACTCCGCATCCCCAGGTGCAAGCTTTCCCTGCTCCTTTTTCTCTTTATACTGTAATGCCTGATACAGCTCTTCCCGAAGCATCGCTCCAATTGCCATACGGCTGCATGGCATCTTATCCTTTTCTCCATAATTCATTTTGGGATTTTCACCAAATGCCACTTTCATTGCCGCCGGAGCTTTCACCACCATCTGGTCTATACAGCGTCCCTGAACTTTCATAAATAAAGATTGTCCGCCAACGATATTAGAACTTCCGGGACCTGTCATCAATGAAGTAATTCCAGCCATAATAGCATCATGGAATGCCGGATCCATGGGATTGACTGCATCTAATGCCCGCAGGTGCGGTGTTACTGGGGAGGTCACTTCATTACAGTCATCGCCGGTGCTTCCCCATTTTTCCTCGGAAATCCCTACATGGCAATGCGCATCAATCAATCCCGGCATCACCCATGCCCCCTGCACATCCAAAACCTCTGCAGCCATGCCGCAGCCTGCAGAAGCAGATTGTTCTATTTCCTCTGAAAGCTCTTTCATATCTCCTACCGCAGTTATTTTTCCATTATTCAGCGCAACAAAGCCGTTTTCAAATATGAAACCTGCCATTGTATAAATTTTCCCATTTTTAACCAGCATTTCACTATCTCCATTTCTTGTTTTCTTTTTATTACTTCGGAAGTTAAATATCGCATGATTTTACGAAGTATAAATTTTCGGATACATCTGCCAAAAACGTAGGTGTAGTGGTGCTACATCGAGGCTTTTGGCAGAATGTAACCGGGAATTTAGACGAGTAAAAACTGCGATATTTAACCGCTGAAGTAATAACATCAGTAACTCTGGCCCTCATATCATTTTGCACATAAATGAAGAGTTTATACATAACTGCAAAATCACTGTTGCCGTGAATAGTAACAAATCACTGACTAATTTTATATCCGTCCTTTGCATTTCCAGAGAGTGTATAGTTGTAAACAGCACCAGCCTTTGCCGGCATTCTCACAGACGATTCTGCTTCATACGACTTTCTATCCTTATCAAAAAGAGAAACCTCAATCAACAGTTCCTTACTGCCATCCAACTGCTCTCCCTCAAAATTCTTTGGTTCCAGAGAAACAGGCATTATTTCCCCCTTTCTTATCAAGGTTTCATCCGCATTTATCCCTTCCAGTGTACCATATAGCTTTCCATCTATAGAATAGGAAACGCTATAGCCTGCAATCTCCCCGTCTGCATTATTTACAATATTAAGATGGATGCTTTCCTGATTATTCTCTATGATTTCTGTACTGACATAGGCATCCAGATCTAAGCCTGCTTTTTTAATCAATGCCTGCAGGGAAAGAATATCGTTGCCGCATACTTTGATATCCTGCTGTGCAAAAGCAGCAGCGTCCTCTTTCGTTACCGTAAGGCTTTTTGCATTTCCATCCACTGTATAGGAATAAGACATCTCCCCCATATTTTCAATACCTGCCAAAAGAATATAAGCATATGCCTTCATTCTTTGCTCCTTATTCTTTTGCTGTGATGCTGGAATATCTTTTTCAAGAATCATGTTCCAGCCGTATGGCTCTTTTTCAGTCTGTAATTCACTGGTAAATCCCCCCAGATAATTTCCCATATTTAATGCTTTTGCCATTCTGCCATTTGCAGACATATCACCAATATAAGAATGTCTTGCATTGAAAACCGCAGATGTGATTGCTAATATGCGTTCTCCCCGCGCCCAGACAATGCGGTTATCAATACGGACCTGAGTAATGTTATCGTCCGCTGTGTATTCTGACTGAAATTCTCCCCTGTGAAAAGGGCTTTCCCTAACTGCTTTAAAAGAAATCGTTATGACACCATCCTCTTCTTCATAGGCAGTAGAAGAAATGCCAAGCCTTTCATCAGCAATCACTCCACTTATAGCCAAATGTTTCCCCTCTACCTGTACTTCACAGGAAATTGCATCTCCATAAATATAATTACCGAAGAAGAAACGTTTTGCCGTTAAAACTGCCACTACAATAAAGAGCACTGCAAAAACACTTCCGGCTATCATTCTCTTTGTCTTTGTCCTGGTCTTTTTCAGGAAATCAATCTCCTGCTTATCTTCCAGATTTACCGGTGAAACCTGTGGCTCTTTCATTGCATCCAAAGCGGTTTTACATTTGCCACATTCTGTAATATGCCCTTCAATCACCGTGTTTGTAACATCACTCGTCAACCCATCGATATAGGATGGAAATAAATCCTGAATCACCTCACAAGGTATTTTATTTGTCATCTTCCATTATCCCCTTTCTCAATTTTTCTTTTCCACGATAAAAAGTAACTCTCGCCCAGTTTTCCGTCCTTCCCATAATTTCACCAATTTCTTTAAAGGAAAGATTGCCAAAAATCCTCAAATACAGAACTTCCCTTACAGGCTCCGGGCTAAGATGCAGCCTTTTTAGTAACTCCACCCGGTTTACAGAATCAAATACCTCCTGTTCCGCTGGCGGAACCTTTTGTGTACAGTCATCCAGATTCTCAAACGCAGGATTCTTTCGCTGATAAGATAGGAACTGATTCTTTGCAATGGCACAAAGCCATGTAGAAATCGAACAGCTTCCATTGAAACGTCTGATACTTCGAACAGCCTGATAAAAAGTCTCCTGCGTCAGCTCTTCCGCCAAGTCACTGCTATGTGTCAGTGACAGCAGATATTTGTATACTGTTCTTGCATACTTCTGGTAAATCTCATCCATAGACTGCATTTTTCCGCCTCCTTTCGTTCTTCTATATTGTTAATGCAAAATTTTATGAATTCGTTACAAATCTGGGAAATGAATAATGAATGGACTTTGCGCTCTATATATGATATATTTATATTGTAGTAATACAGTTCTTAATATAACTTATATTAAGAAGCTGGTTTTGCTTCTTATAATATAACTTATCGGAAGTATGTTTTTACTTCCGATAAAAGGCACGTTTTTTGTGCCGCCAATCAATTATAAGAAGCTGGTTTTGCTTCTTATAATATGGAAAGAAAGTAGGTGATTATATGCCAAGTGGTATCGAAGTTACAAAAGCAGCGCTGGATGATTTCAAAAAAATTCAGGAATATATGCTTTTAGCAAAAGAAGAGGGTGCTACAAAAACATATGCAAAATTGAAAGATGAATATCTGACGATAAAAGCATTACTCAATGTATCAGGAGTAAATCTCACCGATATTGATAAAATCAAAGAATAAGTAGCAGAAATAGAAACCTAAAAGTGCAAAACCGTTTCAATCCTTAAGGTTTTGCACTTTTGACTTATAATTGATTTGCTGCACAAAAAACGTACCTTTTATCAAAAACTGCGCTGCAATTTCCGATAAGTTTATTATTACTAAAATGATTACACTTCTTCCACTACAAACATAACACTTAGAATAAATTCCTCCCCCTTCTGTTCTATATCAATATCTCCAAAATACTTCTGTGCCACTTTTCTTATATTAACAAGCCCAAAACCATTCTCCGCCCCGCCTTTTGTACTTTCCGGCAGCCCGCTCTCTTCATCTACAATGAGGATGCCAGCAAAATTATTCCTGACCTCTATCATGTAAATATTCTTCCTGCGCCAGGATTTTATATTGATATACGGCTTCTCGCATATCCTTGCAGCTTCTATTGCATTATCCAGAGCATTGCTTAATAAAACGCTGATATCAAATGCATTAATATTAGTTCCTTCTGGATAGTAAAATTCACACTTAAAATCAATTCCTTTTTCCCTTGCTTCCTTCTGCTTCTCTGCCAAAATAACGTCTGTAACCGGATTCCCGGTTTTAATCTCTGTTGTCACCTCAACTAACTGTTTCTTTAGTTTAGAAAGATAATCAATTGCCTCTTTCTGTTCATTTTTCAGAAAAAGGTTTTCTACTGCCATAATATGATTTCCCATATCATGCTTCAGCCCACGTATATCGGTATATAAAGCTTCCATTTTACCAATATGTTTTTTGATATCTGCGATTTGACCTGACAAAACTACATTTTCTTTCTCTTTCCTGTAGTTTTCTTTTATATTTTGGTAAAATATGAGTGATGTAATAATTCCCATAAAAGATATTATCTGATACAAAACTTCTATCCATGTGTATTGTGGATGAACGCTCCAAATGTACTTCCCAAAATCAGCCAGATACACGTTTGAGAAAAAAATAAAGGAAATATATCCCAAAAGTATTAATAAAGGAATGATAAGCATAAATGCTAGTTCTCTCCTGCTCATATTCTCCTTTTTTCTGATATACACTTTATTTATGATACGAATAAATAAGACAATTATCAAAAAACGGAGGACAAGACTCAAGAATTCCACTATTACATAGCAAACAACCCCAAAAACCGGACGAGCAGATACATACGGCTGATAGAGAAGTATTTGAAACAAGATATTTCTGGGAATACTGGTTACTATGCCATGCGAAATCCAATTCAGTAAATACATGGTCACTGTCAGGAAGAGTTTCTGCTCCAGATTTCTGGAATCCATAAAATACATCACTAAAAATGCTGCCAGACACCCACCCGCATAGGCTAAAGCACCTCCTATTTCCCAAGGCATCACATATAATATTGTCAATGCAACAAAATAAGCCAAGCCGATGCACCATGCATATCTGCTTTCCAGTAAAAAAGGCTTAACAAACCGGTAAAATAAATATCCTGTAATGCCAAAAGCTGCTATCCCCGCAATACGGGATACAACTTCCCAATAAAATTCCATGCTGTCCATCCAATCTATTACTTCGAAAGTTAACTATCGCAAAATTTTGCGAAGTATAAATTGTGAGATTTAACCACCGAAGTAATAATATATTTATGGTTGATATCAATTGTTACGGGAACGTTGGCTGAATTTCATAAATCTTTTCACAAACTCGGGATAATTCTTCTTTGACATAAGCGCCGTTCCCTTTTCCAAATAAATAACAGATGCATTATATTTAAGCACATATTTAAAATGTACAATATATGCCCTGTGTGAGCGAAAAAAATCCTCTCCCAACTGCTTTTCCAAATCAGACATCTTCCCATAATACTCAATATCTCCATTTGTACTATGTATCATGATTTTACGGCTATAAACCTCCGCATAAATAATATCACTGCACAATATCTTTGTAGAGGTACTTCCAGACTTTACCACAATATTTCTTTCTTCCTTTTTGGGTGCCTGCACTTGTAAAAAACTGTCAATTTTTTGATACTGCTTTATTGCCTGATGAAGTACTTCTATAAATTTTTCATCCGTAAAAGGCTTTACCAGATAATGGAACGCTCCTACATCAAATGCCTGAAATACATACTCTTCTATTGCTGTCACAAAAATAAGCACCGTTCTTTTATTATATTTTCGCAGTTCTCTTGCCGTCTCCATGCCATCCTTTCCAGGCATCTGGATATCCAAAAATAAAATATCCGGCTGCTCCTCTGCCTGCAGCAATTCCTCTCCTGTCGCAAAAAAAACAAAATCTGCCTCAGGACACAGATTCCTTGCCTTATCAGCAAGCATTTCCCGGATTTCTTTCTCATCATCACATACTGCTATCTGCATGCTGACACTTCCTTACTGGCTTAATTACCCCAAATCTCATTAAAATACTATATATATAACTGATTCCAAAAATCTGTCCCAGCTTCTTAGGTCCCTTTACGTCTCCTTCTAACTCCAAAGCCCTATGATATGCCAACAAAATGCTGCTTTTTGTGATACTTTTACTTTTTTCTTTTCTGTCCACAAAAATTTCATCTGTGTATGTACCATTCCGTCCTATTTTCAGACTATAGGTAAAATCCAGTCCCTTCATCGTCTTAAACCCGGTTCCCGCAAAAGCCATCACCGTTTTCCACAAAATTTCATCAGATGGACACTGTTTAAACTTCTCCAATACAGCTTCTGCATCCTGCACATGAACATCTGCCACTTCATCGGCACCATTACAGGATACATCCTGTATACTGGAACTGCCTTTTCCTTTTTCTGTCAAATCCTCTTTCATATTAATCTCCCACGCTGCATTAGCGACACAAATAGTACTGAAATCATTCCTTACCTTAAAGTCTGTCATTCCCAATCCGGCTTCAGTCCAAAAACTCTGGCACCAACAGCATTCCCTGCCAGCATCACGACAATATAACCGAACGATTTTAAACTAAACGCACCAGCTAAATTAAAATAAAACATATTTGCTACAGAATGTTCAAATCCTGACAAAATAAAAATCATAACAGGTGCAATCACAAATATAATATTTTTAGATTTATTGTAATTATCAATGGCCAAATACATCATAACACCACAAAATACTGACAAAAGAAATATATTTAAAAGATTGTTCTCTAACTTTTTACTGACTAATGCAGAAGAGTCAATCTTAAGATGGGCAGCATTTGCCAAAACAGCCACCAGCAAGCTGCCTATGTAGTTTCCAATTATCGTAATCAGCATATCTATAAGTTCAATCCACTTTTTGACAAATCCTATTTTGCCTGTAAATAAGTAGAATCCCTGCGTTACTATCGTTGATAGTCCAAACGAAAACAATAGGGAACCTATAATTTTATTTTCCACAGATAAATATATAATCCCGCCGATACCAATCATAAAACCTGCATAAATTGCCTTGATAAATATCTTAAATTTGTCTATGTACTGTTCCTGATTCTTTTCCATAATCAAACCTCACTCCTATAAGGTGGACATTTCACCTTTTCTTTTTGATAAATCAGCTTCATATACTATTATACACAAATTTAGCAACTATACAATCGTTTTATAGTTTGAGTTTCCCCATTTTCTAAAACCAAATCACTTAAAAGTTCTATTTTTTATTAGATAAACAAATCGAGACCTCAGCAGAAGTCTCGATTTGTTTTTTCGTTTATCCTAAGAATTATTAAAAACGCAAGTGTTCTTTTAAATTATCATCATCAAAATCAAATACACAACGTTCATAAGCATTGATAATATGTGTATCGTAATACTTATCATACCGTTTATACTCTTTGCCATATGTTTTATGAATATGCCCATGCAGAAAAAATCTTGGCCGGTATTTTTCCATCAGTGTCCGAAATATCCGAAATCCCTGATGCGGCAAATCACGCCCATCGTTTAACTGGTATGCCGGTGCATGTGAAACCAGAATATCAAAACCACGTTTCCAAAAAATCTTTGGCCACATTTTGGCAGCCCGCTTTTTCATTTCCCGTTCCGTATACTGATGTGGACCCGGACGGTATCGCATAGAGCCGCCTAACCCCATAATCCTGATTCCATTATGGACATAAATCTGGTCGTCAATGCAGGTACATCCCTCCGGCGGAGTTTCCTCATATTTCCCATCATGGTTCCCATGTACATACAACACCGGTACCGAAGAAAGGGTAACCAGAAAAGAAAGATAATGCGGATTCAAATCACCACAGGAAATAATCAAATCAATTCCCTCCAGTTTGCTTTTTTCAAAATAATCCCATAAATATTTCGATTCTTCATCCGCAATTGCAAGTATCTTCATAAACTGTTAACCTTCCTATATCTTGACTCCCTGTTCCCTGATTACCGGCTCCGCCTGTTCTTTTAATTCTTCTTTTTTCGGTATTGACCCAATTACATTTTCTGCCAGCCAGTCCATTGTCATAATCTCTTCTGGCAGAAGACTCCTGTCTGGATTTTCCTCTACCACCACACCATCCTGTGAAACCAAACCACCAGAAAATGGATTAAACACGTCGGAACAAATTGTATTTTTCAAAAGCTCTACCAGACGCTTTGTTCCATTTGGCAGATATTTCGAATATACAACGTCAACAACTCCGGCGGACATTCCCCACCAGTAATTAATTGCCTTCGTCGCGGAAGAACTGTCATCATATTTCCATGTTCCGTCCATAATCGTACGAATCAACTGTTCATAAAATTTCCCCCAGTGCCATAAAGGCATGGCAAGATTACGCATATGTCCTTCACTTCTGTGATAGATGCCAAAGAAGCGGGAGGCTTCCTCCGGAATCATCATATCCCTTCCGGAAACGCAGGAAGAACCAATTTCCTTAATTCTTTCCTCAATATCCACATCCTTCATTGTTGACCATTCCAGATAGACCTTTGCCCGCGGATTTACCATCTGTGCTCCCAGTGCAAACGCATTAATATTGGCAATCGAACCGCAAATTGGATAATCTGCAATATAAGTCAGCCTGTTATTCTCAGCCATAGCACCTGCAATCGCTCCCATCAGAAACTTTGCTTCGTGCATTCTGGAATAATATGTACGGATATAGCGGTGTGACGTATTCAGGGAACAATTCAGGATACGGACCTTTGGATTTGCAATCGCCGCTTTTACACTTGCCTGTACAAAGGATGGCGTTGTAGTAAAAATAAGATTGCATCCTGAATCAATCGCATCCTCTATTAAAGAATCAATGTTTTCCTGTGTTCCGTTTTCATAACTCGTCATATTCACTTCATCAGAAAATGCCTGTTCCAAATGAAGTCTTCCAAGCTCATGCGCATAGGTCCATGCGGAAGTTCCCGGCGTCTTTTCATAAATAAAGGCTATTTTAAGCTTTGGAGAACTTAACGGGAGACGGATATTTAAAAGAGGTTTCTTCTCCTTACTCGGCTCCATCTTCAAATCAATTTCCTGCTCTTCCTGCAAAAGCTCAAATTCTTCCCAGCTCTTTCCTATCAGCTCTTTTATTTCATTCGTAGTCTTTTCATCAATCTCATCATATCCGTACAATCCTGCAAATACCAAAAAAGCATCTCCTGGCGTAATTTTCAATTTACTGCCGCCCTTTGCCTGATACTCCGCAGAAAACCTGGTATAAATGGAACTGAACTTTAGCAAATCCTGTTCTGTCCATACCTCTTCCGGTTCCTTTCCTACTATCTCCTGCAACTTTGCAAAGCTTCCCTCCTTGGAAAACCAAACATAATTGATTGGTGCAAGCCGGTAAAAATCCAAAAATTCATAATAGATTTTATTTTCCTGTTCCTCTGTACGCTTTGGCACTATACGGGTAACATTTCCCATAATGGAAACTACCCCAAAATATTTCATCACACTGACCCGCTTATTTCCCTCTTCTACATAAAAACGGTTCATATATTCATACGCTTTTATCGGGTCCCTGATTCCCTCCTCTAAATGGCTGTCACTCAGTTTGGACCATTTGGAGGCAAACTCTGTGTCTTCTCCCAGTATTGGCATAAAATTAGCCGCAAAGGAATTGCTCCTT
This sequence comes from uncultured bacterium, assembly GCA_947643145.1. Taxonomy (GTDB): domain Bacteria; phylum Bacillota; class Clostridia; order Lachnospirales; family Lachnospiraceae; genus Butyribacter. The sequence continues at coordinate 10,045 of CANRVD010000043.1, forward strand.
CCAACTGTTTTCGTTCCGACAAGCTGGTCTGCCGGAATCTGCACAAGCCCAAGCGGTTCTTCTGAATAGTCACCCTTCTCCGGCATAATGTCGTCTAATACCTGCAGCGTTGGCTGTACACCACGCAGCATCCGTGTATGATAATCCTTTTTTCCTGATTTTAAAGCTTCGCTATAATTTTCTCTTCCCATGATTAGCCTCATTCCCTTAACGAACTTCATTCACCTGCATCATTTTTCAAATTCGATTCTAAGTATAACACAAATTTCCAGAAATGGAAGGGTCAATTTACCTCTATTTCATGTGCCGTCACATTTCTATTCTCATCAATACCAAATGCTTTCAAAACAGGATTTTCCTTATCCTGAAGAGAAAGGATCAGATATTCCATAGCAGAATCATACGCAAGACGTTTATCCTCTTCTGAAGGTCTTGGCGGCGATGCAGGATGAGAATGAAAACTGCCAATCAGAACCATTCCATTTGCCCTTGCGTCCTTTAAAGCCGCAAACTGCTCCTGTGGAGACATGGAAAAATGCTTATTGCTTGCATCGGTATTGGTCAGCAAATACACTTTTAAAATTTTCTTTACACCAACCCCTTCCGTTCCTGCCAAAAGACCACAGGCTTCATTTGGAAGGTTCTGCCTGCAATAAGCAAGAATCTTATTGTAATCTTCTTTTCCTAAAATCAGTTTCATTCCCATCTCTCCAGTTCGAACAAAATATTAAATTCTTTTAATCCTCCGGCTGTGCCAGCAAAATATTCCCAAATTTCTCATACCCTTTCGGAATACGTTCTGAAATAATCTGCACATCATGATATCCTGCAAAGGATACGGAACTCACTTCATCAAATTTCGTGGAATCCGCCAGAACGTATACTTTCCCACATTGCCTGAGTGCTGTCTTCTTGACTAATGCCTCACTGTCATCCGGCGTACTGCAGCCATAGTGGCGGCTGATTCCATTTGTCCCAAAAAATCCTACTGTAAAATGATATTCCTGAATCGCCAAAACCGCCTGCGCCCCTATGATTGCCTCTGTAGTCCCACGCAGCTCACCACCTACTAAAATTGCCCGAAAACCAGCCACTGCTAATCTTCTGGCATGTTCTACCGCATTGGTTACAAAAGTCACATCTCTCTCCGCAAGATATTCTAACATATAGCCTGTCGTCGTCCCCGCATCCAGATAAACAAAATCATGCGGATGGATTAAAGATACTGCATATCTGGCAATACAGCGTTTTTCCTGTTCATTTACCTTTAATTTCTGCGGCACTGACAGCTCCAGAGCAAAAGGGGCCGTGTCCAGGGCAACTGCACCGCCAAACACCTTTGTTAACTTCCTCTCCCTGTCCAGTGTATTCAAATCCCTGCGGATGGTAGATTCCGAAATCCCCAGCCTGTCCTTGATTTCTGCCACAGTAATGCTCCGTTTTTCCTGCAATAGCTCCAAAATAATTTCATGTCTTTCCTCTGTCAGCATCAAATACCACCTCTTCTCCATCTATACATTTCCCTTTGAAACAAAAAGGATTCAGGCTGATAGAAAAGGGGAATGCCAGCGCATCCCCCTGACAAAAACCGCTACGCGGTTTTTGTTGCAGGAACGCTTCACGTTTCTTAACCACTACGTTGTAGTGAAGTTTCCTATCTCGCCTGAATCCTTGCTATTTACAGATTTTCTTTAACAAATGCCGTCACTTTATCGTAAGCAGCTTCTTCGTCTTCGCCGTCAAAAGTAAATACCACCTCATTGCCCTTTTTCACACCAAGCCCCATCAGTCCAAATATCTTCTTGCAGTCTCCTTCTTTTCCATCCTTCGACAGTGTAATCTTTGACGTAAACTCCTTTGCTGCCTTGACAAGTTCCCCTGCCGGACGTGCATGAATTCCCTCCGGGTCTGTGATTGTGTAAGTAAATTCCTTCATAATAACTTCCTCCTTTTATATATAATTATTTAATAATATCATGAGAGAAGAATCTGCTTGCAGATTCTACCTAGGCGAAACTTTAGATTTTCACACCTTTTTCTTTAACAAACCTAACAACACTGCCGATACCACAGTACCCACAATTAATGCCAGCAAGTACATAAGTGCATTTCCCACTACCGGGAATACAAAGATTCCTCCATGCGGAGCCATCAATGTACACTTAAATGCCATACTAAGCGCTCCTGCTGCCGCAGAACCTATAATGCAGGATGGCAGTACACGCAATGGATCTGATGCCGCAAATGGTATTGCGCCTTCTGTGATAAATGCCAGCCCCATAATAAAGTTTGTTGGACCTGCGTCTCTTTCTTCCTTTGTAAACTTATTTTTAAATAGCAGGGTTGCCAGTGCAATCGCACATGGTGGTGTCATTCCACCAATCATTACCGCTGCCATAATCTCATAATTTCCAGACGTAATGGCCGCAGTACCAAATACATAAGCTGCCTTGTTAAAAGGACCACCCATATCAATTGCCATCATGCCACCCAGTACGATACCAAGCACAATACGGCTGGAATCTCCCATACTGTCCAGTCCATTGTATAATGCTGTATTCACTGTACCCATAATCGGCTCAATAATAAAGCTCATCGCCAATCCCATCAGCAGAATACCAACCACCGGATAAATTAACACTGGTGTCAGCTTCTCCAACGCTTCTGGAAGCTTCTCACATACTCCCCTTAACGCTTTAATCACATATCCTGCCAAAAAGCCTGCTGCCAGCGCACCTAAAAATCCAGATGTCCCATTAGATGCCATCATTCCGCCTACAAATCCCAATGCCAGCGCCGGCCTGTCACCAATTGCCATCGCAATAAATCCAGCCAGTACAGGGAGCATCAGCTTAAATGCCACATCACCAACATTCTTAAGCATCGCAGCCGCTGGTGTGATGGAACCAAAATTTCCACGTTCCTCAATCGACAGTGATGACATATCCACCATCAAACCGTCAAGCAGGAAGGCAATGGCAATCAGGATACCGCCTCCCACTACAAACGGAAGCATGTGGGATACTCCGTTCATTAACTGGGTATAAATTTGATGGCCAATACTGCCGCCGCTCTTTCCACTCTGCTGCTGCGCTGGTGTATTTGCCGCATGGTATACAGGCACATCTCCTTTCATAGCCTGGGCAATTAGCGAATCTGCTTTATTGATTCCGTCAGATACCTGACACTCAATTACCTTTTTTCCGTCAAAACGATCCATTGGCACCTGCGCATCAGCTGCTACAATAATACAGCCCGCTTCCTCAATTTCTTTAGCCGTCAGCACATTTTTGGCTCCACCGGAACCTCTGGTCTCAATCTTAATGCCAACTCCTGCTGCCTTTGCGGCCTTCTCCAATCCCTCTGCTGCCATATACGTATGCGCAATTCCTGTCGGACAGGAAGTAACTGCCAAAATATTTGCTGCATCTCCTGACTGGGTGCCTTCCAGCCTCTCATCAATATCCGGTTTCTCATCGTCTGCCTTGTCAATAATTGCCAAAAATTCTTCTACTGATTTTGCCTGACGCAAAGACTCTGAAAACTCCTCATCCATCATTAACACGGACAGCTTACTTAACACATCCAAATGAACATTGTCCTCTGTATTCGGCGCTGCAATCAGAAACATCAGTGTTACCGGCTCACCATCCAGAGCATCAAAATCCACTCCATCCCGGATAACCATCGCCGCAAGCCCTGGACGTTCAACCGCATCACATTTACCATGAGGAATTGCAATCCCTTCCCCAATTCCGGTTGTACTTTCTTCCTCTCTCAGATAAACCTGCTTTCGGTACGCCTCCAAATCACGGATTTTACCGCTCTTTCCCATCAGCTCTACTATCTGATCCAAGGATTCCTTCTTTGTCTTTGGCGCTGCATCCAAACGAATGCTTCTCTTATCCAATAAATCTGTGATTCTCATGCCATTCCCTCCTTTTATAGATACTGAATTTTCATGCTTTTCCTTTCCTGCTCAATCTCCTGCTCCGTTGCCAGTTTTTCCGAACAGGCGCTGGCTCCTCCAGCCGCCAGTCCCATACAGAATGCTTCCTCATAGCTCTTTTCCTTCTTCCATCCGGCCAGAAAACCTGCCACCATAGAATCACCGGCTCCAACCGTATTTTTCACCGTTCTCTTGGTAGCTTCACCTGCCATCACTTCCCCATTTTCTGCCAGAAGCACAGCACCCTTGCCTCCCATGGAAACCAGTACATTGCGTGCTCCACGCTCCTGAAGCTTCTTTGCATAAGGAATTACATCGTTCCATTCTGAAAGTTCTACATCAAAAATCTCTCCCAGCTCATGGTGATTCGGCTTAATCAGAAATGGATGGTATTCCAGTACATTTAAAAGCAAATCCTTAGTAGCATCCACTGCAATGGTAATGTTCCGCCCTGACAACCGCTTCATAATCTGCTGGTATATATCATCCGGCATAGTAGATGGAATGCTGCCCGCCAAAACAAGAACATCCTCCTCAGACAAGGCATCTAACTGTTCCATCAGTCCCTCCACCTGCTCACTGCCAATATCCGGCCCCTGTCCGTTAATCTCTGTTCCGTCAATATTTTTCATCTTTAGGTTGATACGCGAATTCCCCTGACGTAATTTGACGAAATTTGACCGAATCCCTTCTGCTTCCAGCATACGTTCAATCTCTTCTCCGGTAAATCCTGCAACAAAACCAATTGCCGTGTTGTCAATTCCCAGATTGTTCAATACGATTGACACATTGATCCCCTTACCACCCGGCAGTAGCAGCTCACTGGATGTTCTATTGGTCATTCCCAGTGTAAAATTGTCCACTGACACAATATAATCCAAAGACGGGTTAAATGTAACTGTATAAACCATAATTCTCTCCTTTCCATTGTCTGCATTCTTTCATGCGTTAGTGAAACTTCAAACCTTTCACACTTTCAATCATGCCTGCTTTGCTGGCACAAACAGAGGAAGAATGCTGCTTTGCAGCAAACCCGTTTTGCGGGTGTTTCTTCCTGTGTGAATGTTTTTTCATTCACACTTTTCTTTTACATTTTTACGTTCTCTAAGAATACTGTTTTCCTTTGATAGCTGTATTATACATTCAATTTCAGTCAAAATCAATCAAACTAATTCACAAATAATCATCGGCGTTTTTGTGCAATTTGTATAAAAAAGATATCACTACATACTGAAAATCTTCCTTTACATTAAATCCCTTAAAGCGGAAGAATGGGCTACAGTAAATGCGACAACATTTGTAAAAAATTAAAGGCCTCATTGCATAGGTTAAAATTTGGCATTATAATGCTGTCAAGAGACAGACACACATAGGGTATCTAAAAACCTCTTTCTAATTGAAAGCTATACTGTAAGAAGTTTGTAAGAAGTCCTTGTTTTAATATAAATGATGTTGGAGCCAAAAAGTAATTTACATCCAACTGATGCCATGGATTGCTACCTGCTTTTGGCCCTGGCATCATATAAAAATCAAATTTATAATAAGCTAAGGAGTGAGATACTATGAAAATACTCGAAGTAAAAGAACTGGTGAAGCATTACGGGCAGGATGAAAACCTGATAAAGGCAGTGGACTACAGCAGCTTTTCTGCCCAGAAAGGAGAATTTATAGCTATCGTTGGCACCAGCGGTTCAGGAAAAACAACGCTTTTGAATCTGATAGGAGGACTGGATACTCCTGATAGCGGGGAAATCATAATAGAAGGGCAAAAAATTTCAGATATGAAGCCTGATGAACTGACAATATTCCGAAGAAGAAAAATAGGATTTGTATTTCAGAATTATAATCTGGTGACAGTACTAAATAGTTATAAAAACATAATTATGCCTGTAAAACTGGATGGCAACAAAGTAGATAAAGAGTACATCCATCAGATTACTTCTATTCTGGGTATTGAAAATAAAATGAAATCCTATCCAAATCAATTATCCGGCGGGCAACAGCAAAGAGTTGCGATTGCAAGGGCTTTATCCTCCAAACCAGCACTTATTCTGGCAGATGAGCCTACTGGAAATCTGGATTCTAAGACAAGCCAGGAAGTAATGGGACTGTTAAAGGCTACCAGCAGGGAATTTAACCAGACAGTTATCATGATCACACATAATGAAGAAATTGCTCAGCTTGCTGACAGAATTATTCACATAGAAGACGGAAAAATTGTTGGAGGTGAGGATAATGTTTGAAAATACAAATAAAGAAATGCCTTTTGAAATTGCAAAGGAAACGATGAAAGCGCACAGGCTGCGCAATATCATGGCATGCCTGGCAATTGCACTGACAACGGTTTTGATTACCGTAATCTGTGGTGCAGGAATCAGCACGGTGGATGCGCTTCTGGCAGAATCCGATATCAAACCCGGTCCCGGTACGAATGGCCTGGGTATCTATGGAGACATGGATACTCTTGATAAAGTACGAAAAGAATCACAGGTTGAATGGGCAGACATTGCCAGACCATGTATGCAGGGAACTCCACGAAATAAAGAATTTGCAGGAAATGAAGTGAAATTTCTTGCCGTTAATCAAGAATATTACGGGCATCACTATGTGAATTTAATCAGTGGAAACTACCCAAAAAATGAGGGAGAAGTTCTAATATCCGATACCCTTGTAAAAAAAGCAGGGACAGCGATAACACCCGGACAAAAAATAACATTGAACCTGATTGTACTGCAAGGCGGAAAGCAGGTAGAATTACCGGTAGACATGACAATCAGTGGAATTTATGATAACCCTTTGGAAATGCTTGCTAATTATGAAGAGCTCTATACTGTAGAAACTTTTCCGGACACATACAATCCAGAATTGAATGATGCACTCAGTATCATCTACATCAAATTTTTAAATGTGACAAAATTTACCCCAGAGTATGAATTAAATGAAAAAATAGGGGATATATGTGACAGGGTGGATGGAAAAGGAGTCGTAATGGCTATATCAGGAGATATTTCCACAGAAATTATGAGTTCTGCCCTTCTTTTATTGCTGGTTATGATATGTGGTTTCCTATTGATTTATAATATTTTCTATATTTCTGTTGTAAATGATATACGTTTTATCGGAAATATGAAAATAATTGGCATGACAAAGAAACAGATTGGCATGATGCTTAACTGGCAGATACGCCGCTTAGGAGCAGCCGGAATTATCCTTGGAGATTTGGCAGGAACAGGCTTGAATCTATTTGTCATACGACTCTTTAAAATGCAGGGATTTTCCTACTCGCAGTTTTATAAGACAGAAACCCCTTTATTTCTTGCTGCCGTTTTCTCGATAATTTTTTCTGCCATTACCGTATGGATTAGCAGTAAAAAGGCAATCTCTCTGGCAAAGAAGGTTTCTCCTATCGAAGCTTCCCGGTTCCGCTCTTCTGGTAAAAAGAAAACGGTATTTGCCATATTTTCTTTTACCTTAGGAGGCATCTTATTCTGTATGCTGTTTACTGTATTTGTTGGATATGATACAGAATGGAAAGTAGACAGGAAGAACGAATCTGACTTTACGATTCAGCAATGGCATGCCATTCAGCCAATGAACGAAGCATATGAGCCAATGTCAGAAAAGCTTGTAAATGCTATCCGTAACCTCGATTTTGTAAAGGAAAGCTATCTGTTTTACTATGCAAGAAATACAAAAGACGAAGAAGCATCGGATGGATTCTATGACCAGTCAATAGGCGAAGTCAAATTTGAGGGACGGATTAAAGAGGTAATGAAAGAGGAATTCAAAAAATTGCAATGGATTGAGGAAGAGCATATAAAAAATGGACGATATAAATCGGGAATTCTTGGAATGGATGCGGGAGCACTGGATATGGAAGCGCAGAATGTAAATATATTAGATGGAAAATTAGACGCTAAGCTATTTGCTTCCGGTGATTATCTTATCTATCATCCATTCAGCAGTATGGGTAAAAAAGATTATTTAGATTATGGAATGCGGGCAGGTGAAAAAATCACGCTTTCTTTTTGGGATTACACACAAAAGGAATATCGAACAAAAACTTTTACGGTTATGGCAGTTGTAGAAAAAATAGAGGACAATTATGCAGGCGAGATATCTCTTCCCATCCAATTTGTCATCTCCAACCATGCATTTGAAGAAATTTATAAAGAGAGTGCAAAAAAAATGGTTGGTGCATTACATCTAAACACTCTTGGGAGAAACCAGAGGATGGAGCAGAGCACCATCGAGAAGATGATAGAAAATGATTTTAACCCCCAGGTTCAGATGCATTCCAGATACCAATCCAGTATGGATGAGCAGTCAAAAAGGGAACAAGGGGTATATATCGGGCTTGTTATGGGATTGATTGTTGCATTTATCGGGCTGACAAATATCATAAATACGATGGTTACGGATGTATTATCAAGAAAAATTGAATTTGCAACGATGCAGTCCATTGGTATGACAAAGTACCAGATGATAGCCAAAATCTGTGGAACCGGCATAAAAATGGTACTAATCAGTTTACTGCTTATCAGCCCGCTCAGCCTGCCTGCTGCAAAAGCGCTGGCATCTATTATGACTACCGGATTCAGGCCGCCTGTATTTGCGCAGTCTTGTATCCTGACATTGTTTGCAGGTATGCTTGTTGTCTATCTTACCAGTTGTATCCTGACAATCACACTGAATCAGAAAACAGCGGTGGAACGGCTGCGGGAGGCTGAATAAGAACGGACAGTCTGTAGTAAGACAGACAGGGGTATTCTTAAATATGGAGGTAGAAGGATGTACCGGATTTTAATTTTGGAAGATGATGATGCTTTACGGAATGGAATTGTCTATGCATTGACAAAAGAAGGATATACAGCAGAAGCCACGGACAGTCTGAAAGGGTTAAGTATGTTCCCCCTTTCTTCTATTGATGCCCTTCTTCTAGACGTGACGCTGTCAGATGGCGATAGCAGGGAATATCTAAAAGAGCTGAGAAAATCTTCCAATATTCCGGTTATCTTTCTTACTGCCCATAATACAGAAATTGATATGATAAAAGGGTTTGATGCAGGAGCAGACGATTATGTGACAAAACCTTTTTCTATCCCTCTGCTTGTAAGACGTTTAAAAGCAGTTCTTAGCCGCAGCCACTTGGAGTCCAGATATTATGCCGGGAATCTAATTTATGATTTTCAGGAAAAAATATTATTCAAAGACGGTGTGGCTATACCGTTGAGTAAAACAGAAGTTAAGCTTGTAGAATTTTTTATTAAAAACAGAAATCAGGTGCTTACATGGGAAATCCTGCTGGAAAGAATATGGGATATTGACGGGAACTTTGTAGATAAAAACACCCTTAGCGTGAATATTGCAAGGCTAAGGGAAAAGATAGAGGATGACAGGAAACATCCAAGATGGATTAAAAATGTATTTGGTATTGGATATAAATGGAGCGACAGAGATGAAGGATGATAGAAGAAAAATAAAAGCAATTGTTTTTGTAACAACAGGGACATGGTTCTTATCTATGCTGGCATTTGCCATCTGGGGCATCTGGAACAAAAAGGCTTCCCTTGACTTTGTATTCATTTATGGGATATTTAATCTAGGTATTTTTTCATTTGCCTACAAGATAATTTCCAAAAATGTAAATCGTGTTATGCAAAAGGTAGATGACTGTATTCAGTGTATGATTAATGGACAGGCAGTTCAAAACTTTTCAACGGAAGAAGAATCTCTGCTTGGAAAATTCCAAATGCAGATTTTGAAACTATATCAAATTCTGGATAGTTCAAGGGAATATGAGGAAAAAATGCGGAAAGAAATGAGTGGACTTGTGGCAGATCTGGTTCATCAAATAAATACACCTCTTACGAATATTCAGATGTACTCAGGATTTTTGATGCAGGATGATCTGCCACAAGAGGAAAAAGCTGATATCTGTGAAATCATTAATGCCCAGATTGAAAAACTTGGCTGGTTTGCAGACGGCTTTACAAAAACAGCAAGATTGGAAGAAAATATGAGAAAGCTGGCTCCGGAAAAACAGCCTATTTTACCAATCATACTCTCTGCAATTGATGAAGTCTCTTTAAAAGCAAAACAGCATGAAAATGAAGTCTGTTTAGAAGGCAGACAGAATATTCAAGCTTTTTATGACAGGCATTGGACCGAAGAAGCAATTTTTAATCTTTTGGATAATGCGGTAAAATATGGCAAAAAAGGAACACCGATTCAGGTAAAAATGTCTGTGTATGAATTATATGTCAGAGTTGATGTAATAAATTATGGTGAACCTATTTCTAAAGAGGAATATCCCAAACTTTTTAACCGCTTCTACCGCGGAAAAAATGCAGCTTTTATAAAAGAAGGAGTGGGGTTAGGGCTATATCTGGCACGTCAAATCATTTTAGAGCAGGGTGGCTACATAAAGGGTGGAAACCTAAACAAAGAGGGAAATGTATTTAGTGTATTCCTTCTAAAGGATAAATACTAAAATTCGCTACGTCTTTACTTCCGTTATTCCCCCCTTTCCATTTTTTCATCGTTTTAACAATGTTATTATTTGCCCAAAATAACCAAAAATCAGATCAAGGACAATATTAACCATATTTTTGTCAAGAGCACGAAAAAGCGTAAATCCATCATCTGGATTTACGCTTTTTCCACTTAAACCACTCCCTGTTCCACAAAAAAGCCAGAACCACGGAACTCTTTTCAACAGCAGGCCTTCTCCAAAATTTCATTTAATGCTGCCCTGCTGCTGGTGTGGCAGCGTATAATATCCGCATGACACTTTTCTGCTTCATTCACTGCGCAGCGAACCATTTTATGAGATACCGTATTAGTAAATAGAATCAACAAATCTGGAGAGCCAATCATATCCTTCAGATTTCCAGACATCTGTGTAAATACTTTTGCCCTGCAATTATAATTCTTACATATCTCCTTATACTGACTGACCATCCTGTCATGTCCACCTACGATAACAACACTCATTTTCTTTCCCTCCGAAACAATACCTAAGCACTATGTACAAGCAGACATTTCTGAACAACTTCCGCAATCGTAATCCCATTTGATAAAAGCCCTATCAACATATCTCTCGCTTTTTCAAATTGACGAAATACTATCATTTTTTCAGGAAGATTCTCATACACTTTCCAATAACCCGTGTACAGACAGTTTTCACCTTCATTCAGAATAAATCCTTTCACATCTTCTATCGGGTATCCCAAAAGCAACCCCATCTCATGAGGAAATTCCTGATTCCACAATAAATATCCTTCATAACGTTGACGAAACGCGTAAAGGACTTTTCCCATAGCATGATTCTGATATCCCATATCCTGAAATATTTTCCAAACTTCTTCCTTCCGTAAATAGGTTTCCAAACGCTGTCTGTCAAACAGTAAAACCGCCACTTTCCCATTTGTGACTGCCACCACAAAATAAGAAATTCCGGCACGCTTCAAAATGCTTGTCCCCCTGTCTAACTCCTCACTCTGGAGCATCAGCAAATTAGACAGCTTTAAACCGGCAATGAGCGGGGCGCAATGAAAAGCAATCTGCATTTCTATATCTTTCCAATCTATCCCCTGTATAATATCCAGTGTTTCATGACTCATGTTTACTCTCCTTATTGGTTAGCTTAATCTAACTTATATTAATTATAGCTAATACTCATTTCCTTGTCAACCTCTTTTTTCCAAAAACAAAAAAGGACTGGAAAACCAATCCTTTTATAGTATCCACCTACTTCTCCATGTATCATAAACCTTATGATAATCATACTCTGGTGCAAATATAGCCGCTATATCACAGATTCCGCAGATTTTTTCGAACTCCTCTTCCAGTTCCTCCGCTATCCTTTCCGCCAGTTTCCCTTTTCTCAATTTTTTGCACACCAATTCAATTACCTTCAAATCTTCGCCTCTCTCTATCCCCTGTTTTATCCCTTGTTCCAGCCCTTGCTTAACACCCTGTTCCATTGATTCTTTTGCCATATCATCCCATGCCTTACACATATCAAATACCTCCTCTTCCTTACCGATATGAATATCCATATGGGCGCAAGCCCTTAACAACTCCGCCGCATCCTTCTCTAAGTTTTCATAGTTTTTCCTGTATCTTCCCAACAGTTCCTTCATTTTAGCCCGGTCACCTGATGCCGCGATAAAGCGCATCACATACTGCAAGCTTTCTCCCAGCTTTTGAAAATCCCCTTCTTGCATTCGGTGTGGGTCTATTAAATTAATATGATAATCATTGATGTATCTCAGTATCTTCTCATCCGTTTCTGCAAACATCTCATACAGACTATGTGGAGCTGTCCATGATTCCTGTCCAAAATTGACTACTAATGTTATAACCGGCACCAGTCTGTCATCCTGTCGGAAGCCGGACAGAAATTCCCCGGAAGACATCCTGTGTTTTCCTTTTCTATGCAGTTTTTCCTTTTCTAAAACCTGCTTTGCATAAGATATGGAATCATAAAGCATATTCCGTACTGGCATTGCAAAATGTATATTCGCCTGATTCTCTATGCCGATTAACAAAAAACAGGCATCCGCGCTGCACCTGATGACAGCATATTTTAACAAATCACGGTATCTCTCCAAGACGCGCTCTTTTCCCTTCCCATCTGCTAAAATCAAACCTTCCACCGAATCAAGTTCCCGCAAATCCTCCGGCTTTAAAATCGCTTCCCCACCAAATACATAATAATTAAAGGCTTCTGCAAATATATCATTTCTTGACATATATTCTTTCGTTATTACATTCTGTACTCCCAATCTTCCTCCTTTTCTGCCTGTACCTGACCTTTTGATAAAGGAATGCCTACAGGCTATGTCTGTGCAGGAGGTTTCAAGAAATCTCCTGCCTGTTATTGTGTGATAGCAAAGCATAGATTTCCTTGAAATATATTAGAAATATAAGAATATAGATATGAAAACATTCATAATAGAAATATGCTTTATGTAATTATACATCATAATATCCATTTATGCAATACTTTGTTTCATATGTCCAAAAATAACTATCAATCAAAACGAAAAACATCACGTATATAAACCTTTGCTTCTATGTTATCCAAAGAACTATCATGAAGTTTTGCAATGATAATTTGACTTTGTTTCTCTGAATTCCTTCATATTGGCATAAGTCAAGAGCACCCTCCTCCACTTTTCTTTTTTACCATCCCGAAACCCTAATCCTGCATTGCTGTGTAAATTCAGCCGCTCCTACATGTATCTTCTTTATACAACGATTTTTTCCTTATGACATAATGCTTTTGCAACCGCATGAGGTTCCATGCAAATCTCCTTTAAAACTTTGCATAAAGTTCTTAATATTTCCTTTTTCAATCTATCTTGTTGGGTAACCTCTTATTACTTCGTAAAATTCCGCGATATTTAACTTCCGAAGTAATAGTAATCCCTTAAACAAAAATTCTTTTAATTTAGATGGAAGGTTATCTTTTGAATACCCGTCTGACAATCTGTGTACGCCAGTCGGTATTAAAATTTTGAGAATCATTTTGTGGATAAAAGTATTCGTTCAAATTAGAAATAATATCTGCATGACGTCTAAGAGTCGTTAGCATTTTTACAGCCATTGCATGTTCTTCCAGCATAAAAATATAAGTTTTGTCTTTCTCTAACACTACTTCTTCAGGAATATTGCGTCCTAACTCTTCAAAAGAACAAAGACAGGACAATATTGGTGTATATCCTAACTGTTCATACAGCTTTTCGTTTACACGGCATAAGTCATATTCTTTATATTCTGTATGTTCCTGAATATAATTGTGCAGTAATTTAATTAATGCATATAGGTTGTCGCTATCACTGTTCTGAATATACTGCTGTTCTGTACTATTCCATATGTCTGCATCAGGAAAACCTGCATTCGCTAAAAAACTTTAAATTTTTGAATTCTGCTAAAATCATCATCACTGGTATTACTACTTGCCGCTGCTTCCATTTCTTTTACAACTGCGATTAAGACACAGACTTTACTTTTTAAACTATCATCCCACGTTTTATCAACATCTGATGTCTCTCCAAAGTCGCATAAGTCCTCTGGCGGAAGAACAGCTTTGATTTCGAAACTTTTATCTGCGAGTGCAAACCAATCAGAACAAGTATACAAATAATACTCATCTTTGATTTTATCATTGATATAATCAGCTGTTATCTTACAATATTGTCTCCTCTTCTTTTTCGCTTTATTCCACCCATAAAACTTGTACTCTACACCTAAAAAATCATTTATGTCCCGTTTAGTGACACCAAAACCAATACGATAATTAGGATTATTTAAATTATAAGACTTTCCAATAGTTTCTTTGCAGTGTCTTTCAACCCATGAACCGTTAATCATTCGAATTTTTTTATAGGAATTATCTTCTGTATCAAAATAAGAATACGATTTATTCTTCCAGTTATCATTTACGTACAGGGTAGAGTTTCCCTGATTATACACAAGTCTTTGTATTACAGGTGACTTTTTTTGTACCTTAATATTTTGGCTGCTTTGTATGTTATGCATTGCTGCATCTTTAGCTTTGTTTTTTGTATCATGCATCAAATCCCTCCCTTAATACTCTGCACTAGATTTTGTTATTCACTGAATTTCATATTCAAAATACTATTTTGTTCAAAACAACTTGCAGGAATCTATCAAAAACCGGTTGCCCGGCACACAATGCCACAACCAAAAAGACAACTGCAATTATCCAAACCAAAAGCAATAATACACCCTCTACACTTCTCCCCTGCCATTCCCTCCTAAAGCACCCCATATAAAAAACAAACAATCCATACCCCAAAAAAGTTCCAAACGAATTGTTAAATATATCATCAAATTCAAATAATCCCAACCGAAAAACCAACTGTATTATTTCGATTCCCAAAGAAAACCCAAATCCAAACATTACCGTCCGCCACCACACTCTCATCCTGTCAAAACACAGTGGCAAGATAATTCCTAGCGGAATAAAAAGCGACACATTTCCAACAATAAAATACCAATCCATAGCATTTTTTGTTGTCCATGCCTCCCGAATACACCAAAATAACCGCAGATTATACATGGGCATGTCCGACTGCGTCCGTTCTATCAATGTAACATATACGAAAACAACAAACCACGCAAGGACTAAACATACACCTATGATATTTTTCATCCTAATATTATGAACCATTCTCAATCCCTATGTTTTCACTTTCTCAAATTCTGACCTGCTGTTAGTAGAAAAACCACCAAACTGGTCAATGACCAAATACACTGAAAAGGATAGTGTTCAAGGAAACTACAGACAAGCAATCTTCACAGCTGCAACCGTACTCATTTCATCCGTTTAAAGGACATAGTATCCTTGTTACGGATTTCAGAGCGATTGTTGAGCTGTCAAATGTGTTTAAAATATTCATAAAGGGCATCTTTGTTGGTTTTAATTATGGCTTCAGATACCTTATTTTACCACAAATGGATACTCTTTTTTCATTCACTTAATCGTTGAAAAGCAATATTTAGTTAAATACAGTAACTATGTAGCTTTCAGCCACTTTCACGGCTTCGCCGTAAATACACTGCACAAATCTGCATAACCACACTGAACATGGCAATTATTTCAAAAATCATGCATCATTATGGCATTTGCAGGAACCCGCTTGTTTCAAGGAATCAGGCATATTATACTCTTCTACGGAACATATATCCAAAAGCCTCCGTATCCCCTACTATACCTGCATTTTGGAACAGGCACTCTCAAAAATTTGTCCTCAGACTAACAACCGGTTATTAATTATTCGTTATACTGAAATTTCATCCATTGCTTTTTAGCAAACATTTCTATATAATAAAGGAGACTACATGAATAAGAAAAAACAAACACTACCACCAAAACAGCCGTCTGAAAAACAGACAGCTTTGGCAGCACATACCCTTCCAGTCCCGAACCGGACATACAAGGACACCTTATTCCGCATGATTTTCCGTGAAAAGGAAAACC
>CANRVD010000044.1 GCA_947643145.1 uncultured bacterium
CTGAATGGCAGCTTAATTTTACTTCCAGTGTATCAATATCTATCTTTGCTGTCTGCTCTTCCACAACAACTGCTTTTTGGCCATAATGAAGCTCTACCGCTTCACCACTTGCTGCTTTTGCAGCCTTCCCCACAGGGAATTGTGTTATGACAAGGCTAAATGCCAAAGCCATACCTAAAATTTTCCTGAACTTTTTCAAATTATCTTTCCTCCTATTCTATACTTGTTGCCCATTCATCTTGTTCCAGCATAAATATGCTTTCTGTTGCCTTACAGCATAACCTCATTTCCTTCTTCAACCACCTCCCATAATATTACTTCGGTGGTGAAATATCTCAGTTTTAACTCGTCTAAATTCCCGGTTACATTCTGCCAAAAGCCTCGATGTAGCACCACTACACCTACGTTTTTGGCAGATGTATCCGAAAATTTATACTTCGTAAAATCATGCGATATTTCACTTCCGAATTATAATTGCAAAAACTATATATATATTATATAATACCAAATCAGATAAATATAAGCAAGTAAAAATACACAAAACACCACCCAAAACTTCCTATTTTATTGTTTAGTTTGTATAAAAATATTTTACATTTTTATACAACGTTGCCTCTCTCTGATTTTGCGTGCAAAATTAAAGGGGGAAGTCCCCCCTTTTCCTGCAAATTATACTATACCTTATACCTTTTCTAAAGGCAAAAAAGCCTAGGAGCATTCCTTATATTCCGCGAACAAAGTATCTAATTAGAACTTCGGTCGAATGGTGTTAGTATCACAGAAATTTACAAGATTACTAAATTTCAGATTCAGTAAAACATAACGGAGATATTAAAATTGCAAAACAAGGAAATAATTAATTATTCAGGTTATTTCTCTCTTTTCTGATTGAGAATATCATTTTTACATATGTATCTATTTTGTTCTTATTATACTTTTTATCAATATATTTATTGACATTTCCAAACATATCAATTATGATGTTATTATTACAAACGTTTAATACTATACTACTAAAAGCATATTTCTAAATTCTTAAAGTTTCTTATTATCTTTTGCGCAACAGCGTATTTCCGGAAATCTATGCTTGATCATCTATCCACTGTAAGCAGGAGATTTTTGGAAATCTCCTGAAACACAAATGTTAAAGGGAGGAATGTTATTGAAGAAACAAAATGGCAAAAGTACTGTAGAAAAAACAACTTTTTCTGCAGCAGGCGATTTTCATGAGACACCTGTAAATCCAAAGCAGAAGGACACCCTTTTCCGCATGATTTTTCACGAAAAGGAAGAACTCCTATGCCTTTACAATGCAGTAAACGGCACTTTTCATACTGATACCAGTATATTAGAGATTATAACATTAGAAAATGCCATTTACCTGAACGTAAAAAATGATTTGGCTTTTCTTTTGACGAACCGGATTAACATGTATGAGCACCAGTCAACACTCTGCCCTAATCTTCCTTTACGGGATTTATTTTATATTGCAAGTGAGTATGAAAAGCTGGTGAGCGACAAATCACTTTATTCCAACACACTGGTCAAACTGCCGACACCTAACTTTCTAGTATTTTACAATGGACAAGAATCCGCACCTGAGCGCAGTGTCCTGCGACTTTCGGATGCTTTTGAAGTCCCTGTCGATGACCCGGAGTTGGAACTAAAGGTCACAGTTCTTAACATCAACCCAGGCAACAATTCAAAACTTTTGGATTGCTGTCCACCTTTAAAAGAATATATGCTTTATATTGAAAAAGTTCGCACTTATGCCAAAACACTTTCTATTCAGGAAGCAGTCTGGCAAAGTGTCCAGGAATGTATCCACGAGGGTATCCTTACTAAATTTCTCACTAAATATAGAAATGAGGCGATTCGTATGAGTATTTTTGAATGTGATGTAGAACGGGAACTAAAGCTTATCAGGCAGGACGAATATAATGCCGGGCTTAGTCAGGGACGAACGGAAGGATTAATGAAGGGACGAACAGAAGGACGAACAGAGGGACGAGCAGAAGGACAAACGGAAGGCTTCCGTCAGGCAAAGAGCGAGGGAATCCGATACTTAGTTGATGCTTTTCGTGACTATGGGCACAGTGACGAAGAGATAAAATCAGTAATTATAGCAAAATATCAGTTATCTGAAGAAGAAGCAGTTTCATATCTGTAAAACTTTTCAGCAGATATCAATATTAATAGCCAAAATAATATATACTGTATATCCTTTAAAAAGTGCAAAGCCTTAATAATTATTGATTCGGCTTTACACTTTTTGTATTATACTGCCTTTACATTGAAAATATATTCGATTTTTACGACTGTGTTCTTTTTAACTATTCATTAATATTTATTAGATAACATAATTAATATAGCAGATTATTTAAAATAATCTTTGTACTGCTAAAATTAAAACAGAGGATTAATCAGAAAACTACGCACTGCTTTCTATAAGCTGTGCACTTTTTAGTATAGAAGGAGTTTTAATTATGTCAGATAATAAAGCAGATGAAGAAGTTGTTTTTGATGAAAGATATAAGGAAATTGGATATAAAATAGCTTATTGCAGAAAACATTTAAACCTCACACAGGAACAGCTTGCTGAAAAAGTAGGTGTCAGCAGGCAGCATATTGGCGCGATTGAAGCACCAAATGTAAACAGGAAAATTTCTTTGGATTTAATCTTTAATATAGCAGATCTGTGCGGCGTAGAACCAAGCTGGTTTTTGGAATATCAAAGTATGCCATCAGCTACAAAAAGTAAGAGGAATGTTATTGAAAAAACAAAAACAGAATAGTAGCAGTGCTATGGCAAAAACAACTTTTTCTGCAGCAAGCGATTACCATGAGGCACCTGTAAATCCAAAGCAAAAGGACACCCTTTTTCGCATGATTTTTCATGAAAAGTTTCTCACTAAATATAGAAATGAGGCGATTCGTATGAGTATTTTTGAATATGACGTAGAACGGAAACTGAAACTTATCAGACAGGATGAATTTAGTGCCGGACTTAGCCGAGGACAGTGAAGGAATCCGATATTTAGTTGATGCTACTTTGCTAAAAATAGACACTGTATCTGGTGATACAGCGCTACTTTAATAAATTGTATCAGAGCACAGCGAAAAAACCTAAAACATACCATAGATATACAAAAAAGTGCAAACCTTTTTTAACTGAATTGGCTTTGCACTTTTTTGTATCTTAGAAAAGGTGTTAAAAATTCGTTATTGTATAATTGTGCAAATTGACGAAGCCAAGAATCAAATATCCCTTTTGACCCTAACATCATCCCATAAGCAAAAAACTCCGGCGAAGTGGTTTCCCACTTCACCGAAGCCTTTTATAAGTTATAGACTATGAAACATAATCATTTAACATCTGCTATCCCTTATGAGATATTAGAAGTCAGCACCTGCTGCAGTGAATGTTAATACATCCAAACCAACACCGCTACCAAGCTTCTGCGCATCAGTACTTACTAAGTTATACTCAATAGTAGTCTTAGTATCTGTGTATGAGCGAACTGTTACTTTAAACTGACCACTCAAATCAAGATTTGTCAAAGCTGGAACAGAAATTGTTACTTCTTTTCCTGATACCTTAATCTCTGATACAATCTGCTCAGCAGCTGTACCACCAGCAGGTGTATACTCTACCTTGAACACTTCTTTAACAACAGAATCAGCAGAAACTGCATTGTTAAATGTTAACTTGATTGTCTTAGCATTATAATCGTAATCAGCTCTTGTTACCTTAAACTGGCCAACTGGATTAATCCACTTAATACTACTCTGAGCAATACTTGTCAAACCATCTACTGTTGCTACTAATGTTGATGACTGACCTGCTGTTGCTGCTGAAGTTACTGGGTCAACGCTTGCGGCTGTACTAACTTCAAATCCAGCAATACCTTCGTCGTTTGTAGTTGCAGTTGGAGTAATTACACTACCATAACCTGTTACCTTAAGAGTAACGACTTTATTCTTAATAGGGTTACCATTTGCATCCTTAACAACTACATATGTCTTAACATTACCACCATTAACATTTGCCTGACGGCCTGTAGGGATAATGAAGTCAACTGCTGGAGCACTTGCATTCCAGTTTACATTAAGTGTAAGCTTCTTGCTTAATGTTGCATTACCTTCACCAGCGTAAGGAACTACTTTGCTATCTCCATTTGCCTTCTTGAATGTTAATGTTACATCCTTCGTAATAGAAGCATTATTTAACTCGTTAACAATATCTGTATAACCAGCCTTTGTAGATGTTGCCTCTGCCTTACCATTATTAGCATTTGTTACAGAACCAACGCTTCCTGTATCAACAGATGTCTGAATTGTAAGACCAGAAATCTCAACAATATCAAACGCTGTTAATGTACCACCGTTTCCACCGTCACGAGTCTGACCACTTGTTCTAACTTCATATGCCCAGTTCTGACCTACTGTAGGAACGATATCAGTACCACTGCCCTTAGTTTCCTTAACAGGTGTATCAAGAGTTGTTGTTACTGTAGCACCACCATCTTTACCTGGCTCGAAGTAAAGGTTAGCATCTACCCAGTACAGGTCTACCCAGCCACCTGAAACTGTCTGTGTACCTACCTGGTAAGTAATATCAAACTTATCATCACCAGCCTTAGCTACAATATCAAGAGTCTGTGCAGGTTTTCCAGAAGAAAGAACTAACTCAGCCTGACCTAAAGCGTTTGTGCTAGCATCAACCTTAACCAAAGAAGCTTCCCCTACAGTTGTATCTGTAGTCTTAATCTCATCAGTAGCTTCGTTATTAGCTTTATTCTTATAGAACTTAATCGGAACGCCATTTGTACTTACTACGTTACCATTCTTATCTGTAAGCTGTGCTCTTAATACAAGGTTCTGACCTACTAATGCAGCTGCTGCGATACCAGTTGCTGTTGGACCAGTTGATGTTGTATTCTGAACTGGATTCCAGTGTACAGATGTGTAAATTCTACTGTTAGACTCATCAATCTTAATGTTTGCATTTGTACTCTTAATTGTACCTACGATATGAGTAACACCACTCTCGTAAGAGTTAACTACTGCATCGTTCCCACTCTGTGTAACAGTACCAACACTGAGACGTGTAGCTTCTTCCTTAGAAATCTGATAGAAATCAGCTGTTGCATCATCTACTATAACGTTCTGATTCTTATATACTGTAGTAGCACCAACTACTTCTGAAGCATTTACTGTAGGCACTGCATAGTAAGCGATATCATTACCTGCACTATCGCGTACTGTGATGATTGCATTACCAGTAGCTGGGAATGCTGGAACCTTATACCAGAATGAATTTGCATTATTTGCTGTTGTATAGCCAAGAGCTGTTAACTTAGTATAAGTAGCAGGAGCTGTTGCAGCAGTAAGCGGCTGATTAATTGTATATGTTGCATTATCATCCACTTTCCACTCTACTTCAAGTCCCTGAATACTCTCTGAACCAATAGATGTTACAGATGTAGAACCTGGCTTCTTAACACCTTCGATGCATCTGATTGTGAAACCTTCATTTAAGTCTGTATTAACCTGACCCTTTGATACAATCTGTGCTGTCACATAGAGATAACCAGATTTTGCACTAACCGGAATCTGTACAGAGAAGTTATCCTCTGCCTTTGGTCCACCAATATTAGACTCTTCCGGCTTTAATGTAATTGGAGTAATTACATTAGGGGCACCTGCTGTAGGATTATCCTTATTTGTTACAATGTAAGCACGAACCAGGAACTGGCTGTACTTAGATAATCTTAACTTATCAAAAGTTACAGTAGCATACTGAAGGTCTGATGCCTTAACACTCTTAAGTACCCAGCCGCCAGATGTATTCTTCTGCTCGCTTGCATAAGTCATATACTTATCTGTGCTCCAGTTGATAGTCTCTTTCACACGCTCTGCCTCGGAACCAGTTGTCTCAGAACCTGGCATTGTAAGATTAAGTGAACCTACACCAGAATCAAATACTACCTTATGGCTGTCACTATCTTTTGGTGAAACCTGCTGGCTTGTAACATATGTGATGTTTTCTTCGTTTCTACCCTTTGTGTTTGCTGTAGGAGTAGCTGCATTTACACCTTTTACAAGGGCAGCGATACCAGAATTAGCAACACCGTTTCTTACATAAATACCGCTTGAAGCAGCCGCATTGCTAAGAGAAGCAAACTTAACGTCAACAGACTTTGTAAGTTCCTTATTACCAACTACAGAAGCTGTTAACTTAAAGCTTGATACAAACTCAGTACGGGTAGCATCAATTACTTTACCCTGAACTGTATCTGTGCTCTTATCCAAACCATATACGAAAGTAACATTTCCCTTGGAATCTGTCTTCTTAACGCTCTCTGATACATTACCAAACATCTTAATGTAGTCATTAGCAGCGCCGGTAGGATAAACCTTCTTAGAAGTTAACTCTACTTCCTGATTAGCTACAGGTTTTCCATCCTCATCTACTAACTGAACAGTAACGTATGCATTTGTACCAACTAACAAAGTATTTGCATACTTCTCTTCTGTTGAGAACGGATTCTCGATACCCATCTTGATTTCCTTAGCTTCCTTATCAGAAGAAGGACCAGGGGTCTCGCCCGGAGCTGGAGTCTCTGAAGCATCTGCCGGCTTAACGTTAACTGTAACCTGTGCAGTCTTACCGCTTCCATCTTTTGCCTTAATCTTAACTACAGTAATTCCTTCTTTAACACCCTTAAGGATTGTACCACTACCATTTACAGCTGCAGTAAAACTCTCATCTGAAACATAAGAAAGTGCCTTATTGTTAGCGCCTGCTGGCTTAACTGTAACCTGCTTGCTAAGGTCAACAAGTTCGCCTACCTTAAGATCAATTGTTGCAGGAGCTGTGATGCTGGTTACATACTGCTTAACAGTTACTTTACATGTTGCTTTCTTGCCACTATATTTAGCAGTAATTGTTGCAGTACCTTTCTTAACTGCTGTAACCTTACCAGTTGACTTAGCTACTTTAGCTACTTTAGCATTACTAGAAGTAAAAGTAGCTTTTACTTTCTTTCCCTTATAAGTTGCCTTAAGTGTTGTGGTCTTCTTAGAAGAAGCGCCGCCAACGTAAAGTGTTGCTTTTGTTTTATTAAGCTTCACTTTTGTTGCTGCAGAAGATGTTGTAGGTACATTAACACTTGTTACTGTGAGTGCTAATGATAACATCATTGCTGCAATCTTTGTTGCATTTTTCCTCATTGCTATGCCTCCTTATATTTTTATACTAGATAAGTTACACCATTTGTTGTATTTTGTCAATGCTGTTTTTTTTTAAGTTTTCCTTTGTTTCTTGGCAGAAATTGCAATTTGACACAGAATTAACTAATTTTTACTCAAAATTGCACAAGAACTAAGGATATGATTTCTCATTTATGAGTAATTGTGCTACATAGCCGCCTTATTTTTTCCAAAAAAAAAATTGAAAAAAACCATAAAATACCGCAATTCCTAGGGTTAACTGTGGCAAAACTGTGTTATTTACAGCCATTTACGCCCTATTTTGCCATATCTGTGCCACAAACAGAAATAGCAGCACATTTCTTTCCTGTAATACCGAGGGGATAGACGCAAAACTTCCCGGATATTTTCTGATTTTAAAAAATATCCGGGAAGTATAATATATAGGAAAGTTCTCATTGTATAGTGCCATCTGCACCAGACTACTCTTGATTGCTCCCATAGAAATCATTTTCACTGTATTTTGACCATTTCAAATACATTTCTTTATAATTATCCTTTATAAATGCTTGTATTTTTGCTATTTCCCTATCATTAAGGATTCCTCTGTTCTGAAGAACTGTATCTCCATTATCCTTAACAAAAAATTTACCCGAACCAGCTTCCGTCAATTTTCTATCACTGGCATGAACATGCATACATTCAATGGTACAAGAGGAAGTAAAATACAAATAATATCCCGCAACCTTAAATTCGTAATACTTTGGCATCATTCATCCTCCATAAACTTTTTGTTCTTCTTATAATAGTCCTTGACAATCTGAATCTCAATGTCATCCATAGTTGTTTCCAGTGTCTCTCCCCTTACAGATAATACTATTGCACATTCAGGTCTATTCAAATTTAAAATTCTATATCCTTCTGTGCATTTCGTAAATGCATAACCATTTATAATCAAATCCGCTTCATCTGCTATCTTAATAATATCAGGCATTGTTTATTCTTACCTCCTTAATCGGTTTCAAAAACTTTTGGGGAGAAATATAAAGATTCTTCAATATCGGAATTAAATCAATATACTCCTCCTCGCTTTCATCATTATGACTATATTTGGCCATAACAACAAGATATCCATTATCCCATTCTTTCACAGCAGTATATCGCTCCAAAGAATAGGGCGCCTTAAATCTTATAGTACAATCTCTATAGCTAAAAACTGTAAAATTGCTGTCATTACTAAGTATTGCATAATCCATACTACCGCCTCCTAATTAGCATTATAACATATTAAACCTTCTTTTAAATGGATAATTTACCAGCGAAGCTAAATGGTTTTATTCTGGTTACTGGGCACAGAGTGAACAGTAACATCCTGCAAAAAACTTCCCGGATATTTTCTGATTTTAAAAAATATCCGGGAAGTATATTACTTCTTTCTTATTATATAGGAAGAGAATCTATCTATTCTTCCGTTGAGGTTGAATAAACCTCTTCATCTTCTAACTCTTCCGCCTCTATAACAGGCTCTTCTTCCTCTCCCTCCAGTTCTCCGTTTGCTGCGGCTTCGCGCTGTCTTAAGAACTCCTCTGCTGCATCATCCGTATCAAGCTTAACGGAGCGGTAACACTTCATACCCGTTCCTGCCGGAATCAGCTTACCAATGATAACATTTTCCTTTAAGCCTACCAGCGGGTCAATCTTGCCTTTAATTGCGGCATCGGTCAGAACCTTTGTAGTCTCCTGGAAGGATGCTGCGGACAGGAAGGAGTTTGTAGCAAGGGCTGCCTTTGTGATTCCAAGCATCACCTGCTTGCCTTCCGGCGGCTCTTTTCCTTCTGCTGTCAGATTTTCTACAGCGTCTTCATATTCTAATGCATCCACCATAACTCCCGGAAGGAAACCGGAATCGCCGTTGTTCTCAATCCGAATCTTTTTCAGCATCTGGCGGACAATAACCTCAATATGCTTATCATTGATTTCTACACCCTGCAGGCGGTAAACACGCTGTACTTCACGAATCATGTAATCCTGGACGGCACGGACACCCTTAATAGCTAAAATGTCATGCGGATTTACACTACCCTCTGTCAGCTCATCACCAGCTTCTAACTCCTGTCCCTCCAATACTTTAATGCGGGAACCATATGGAATCAGATATGCTTTCTGTTCGCCTGTTTCTCTATTGGTTACGAATACTTCCCTTTTTTTCTTTGTATCCTTAATTGCAACTATTCCGCCAAATTCAGCGATAATTGCAAGTCCCTTTGGCTTACGTGCCTCAAAAAGCTCTTCGACACGTGGAAGACCCTGCGTAATATCGTCACCAGCCACACCACCAGTATGGAAGGTACGCATGGTAAGCTGTGTACCCGGCTCACCTATTGACTGTGCAGCAATAATTCCGACTGCCTCTCCTACCTGTACCGGCTCACCCGTTGCCATGTTCGCTCCATAGCACTTTGCACATACGCCGATATGTGATTTACAGGTTAAAATGGTACGAATCTTAATCTTTGCAGATTCCCCTGCATCGACAACTGCCTTTGTGTTTACAATACGTGCGGCACGCTTTGGCGTAATCATATGATTTGCCTTAACAATCAGTTTGCCGTTGTCATCATAAATGTCTTCACAGGCGAAACGTCCTGTAATACGCTCCTCCAAAGGTTCAATCATTTCTTTGCCATCCATAAATCCGGTGATTTCCATACCCGGAATATAATCTCTGTCGGCACAGCAGTCGATTTCACGAATAATCTGCTCCTGTGATACATCTACCAAACGACGTGTCAGATATCCCGAATCGGCTGTACGAAGCGCTGTGTCAGAAAGTCCTTTACGCGCTCCATGGGCAGAAATGAAATACTCCAGTACGTCAAGCCCTTCACGGAAGTTTGACTTGATTGGAAGTTCAATCGTACGTCCTGAGGTATCTGCCATCAAACCACGCATTCCAGCAAGCTGCTTAATCTGCTTATCAGAACCACGCGCTCCAGAATCCGCCATCATAAAGATGTTGTTATATTTATCAAGACCTGTCAGAAGGGCATCCGTAATCTGATCATCTGCCACCTTCCAGGTGTTAATAACTGCTTTATAACGCTCCTCCTCGGTTAAGAAACCGCGGTGGAATTTGCGCATAATCATTTCTACGGTCTTTTCTGCATCGGCAAGAATCTGCTTCTTTGCCTCCGGTACTGTCATATCAGAAATAGATACGGTCATGGCTGCGCGGGTAGAGTACTTATAACCCAGCGCCTTGATATTATCCATTGTCTCCGCAGTTCCTGTAGCGCCATGCGCATTAATGCATTTTTCCAAAATCTGCTTTAACTGCTTCTTTCCAACATGAAAATCAACTTCAGGAGCCAAGAAGTTTTCTTTCTTTGTTCTGTCCACAAATCCTAAGTCCTGCGGAAGAATCTCGTTAAAGAGAAAACGTCCCAGTGTTGATTCTACAATTCTTGCTTCTTTTTCACCTCTGCTGTTGATTCCGGTTCTTCTAACCTTAATCTTAGCATGAAGTGTAAGCGCTTTATTTTCATATGCAATAATTGCTTCATTTACTGACTTATAGAAGTTGCCTTCTCCTAACGCCCCCGGCCTTTCCTGTGTCAGATAGTAAATGCCAAGCACCATATCCTGTGAAGGAACGGCAACCACACCACCATCGGAAGGCTTTAAGAGGTTATTTGGTGATAAGAGCAGGAAGCGGCACTCTGCCTGTGCTTCTACGGAAAGCGGCAAATGCACTGCCATCTGGTCTCCATCAAAGTCTGCATTAAATGCAGTACAAACCAGTGGATGCAGTTTAATCGCCTTACCTTCTACTAAAGTTGGCTCAAATGCCTGAATACCTAACCTGTGAAGGGTAGGTGCACGGTTTAACATAACCGGATGCTCACGAATAACATCCTCTAATACATCCCATACTTCCGGCTGCAGCTTCTCAACCATTTTCTTAGCCTGCTTGATATTGTGGGCCGTTCCATCGGAGACAAGTTCCTTCATAACAAATGGTTTGAAAAGCTCGATTGCCATTTCCTTTGGCAGACCGCACTGGTAAATCTTAAGCTCCGGCCCTACGACGATAACGGAACGCCCTGAATAGTCAACACGCTTTCCAAGCAGGTTCTGACGGAAACGTCCCTGCTTACCCTTTAACATATCGGATAAGGACTTTAATGCACGGTTACCTGGACCTGTTACTGGACGGCCGCGGCGTCCATTGTCTATCAGTGCATCTACTGCTTCCTGTAGCATTCTCTTCTCATTACGTACAATAATGTCAGGCGCTCCTAATTCCAGCAGCCTTTTGAGACGGTTATTTCTATTAATAATACGACGGTACAAATCATTCATATCAGAAGTTGCAAATCTTCCACCATCTAACTGTACCATAGGACGTAAATCCGGAGGAATGACAGGAATTACTGTTAAAATCATCCATTCCGGCTTATTTCCGGACTCACGGAATGCTTCAATGACCTCTAATCTTTTAATAATTCTTGCTCTTTTCTGTCCGGAAGAATTTTTAAGCTCTGCCTTCAAATCCATCGATTCTTCTTCTAAGTCAATACTCATCAGAAGTTCCATAATAGATTCTGCACCCATGCCTGCACGGAATAAATCTCCATGCTTTTTCTTTGCCTCCTGATATTCTGCTTCGGAAAGAATCTGCTTTTGGGACAGTCCGGTTCCTTCCTGCGTCTCTAATACAATATAGGATGCAAAATATAACACTTTTTCCAGATTTCTTGGAGATACATCTAAGATTAAGCCCATACGGCTCGGAATCCCCTTAAAATACCAGATATGTGATACAGGTGCAGCCAGTTCGATATGTCCCATACGCTCACGGCGCACACTGGCCTTCGTTACTTCAACGCCACAACGGTCGCAGACAACGCCCTTGTAGCGAATCTTTTTATATTTACCACAATGGCACTCCCAGTCCTTGCTTGGTCCAAAAATCTTCTCACAGAAAAGTCCGTCCTTTTCAGGCTTCAAGGTTCTATAATTAATTGTTTCAGGCTTTTTTACCTCTCCGCGGGACCACTCTCTGATTTTCTCTGGAGAAGCCAGGCCTATTTTAATCGCATCGTATGTGATGTTCTTCTCCACATTTGCATTACTTTCTGCCATAGTAACCCTCCATCTTTCTTAAGAAATATTGTTATTCCTCAAATACACTAAAGGATGCTTCTTCTAATTCTTCTGCAGTTCCCTCTGTAAATCCGGCTGTTTCAAAAGACTCATCCATACCGAAGGCAAAATTATCATCTCCATCAATTAATGGTTTGATTTCCTCGCTGCCATCATTGTCCTCTACACTTTCTGCCATAAGAACTTCATTGCCATCCTCATCAAGTACTGTAACATCCAGTGCGAGTGCCTGTAATTCTTTTAACAATACCTTAAAGGATTCAGGAATACCCGGCTCAGAAATGTTATCTCCCTTAATAATCGCTTCATATGTCTTTACACGTCCAACAACATCATCAGATTTTACAGTAAGGATTTCCTGAAGGGTATATGCTGCACCGTATGCTTCCAGTGCCCAAACCTCCATTTCTCCAAAACGCTGTCCGCCAAACTGCGCCTTTCCACCTAATGGCTGCTGGGTTACTAAAGAATAAGGACCGGTTGAGCGTGCATGAATCTTATCATCTACCAAATGGTGGAGTTTCAGATAATGCATGAAGCCAACCGTTACCGCGCCATCAAAGTAATCGCCGGTACGCCCATCACGGAGCCGAACCTTACCGTCACGGTTGATTGGGACGCCTTCCCACTCTTTTCTGTATCCTTTGTTATTTATGAGGTAACGAAAGACCTCTTCATCTAATATATCTTTATATTTATCTTCAAATGGGGTGATATCCTTTAAACGCTCCAATTCTGTTGTGTCATTTTCTGCCTCTGCTGCAGCCATTGCCTTCTGCAGCTCTTCCTGATTCAGAGGCGTATTTACATAATCATTGGCAAGCTCCAGAGTATCCATGATATCATACTCGTTTGCACCGTCAAATACAGGCGTTGCAACATTAAAGCCAAGTGCCTTTGCTGCAAGACTCAAATGGATTTCAAGTACCTGACCGATATTCATACGCGAAGGCACACCCAGTGGATTCAGCACGATATCAAGCGGCCTTCCATTTGGAAGGAACGGCATATCCTCTACCGGAAGTACTCTGGAAACAACACCCTTGTTACCATGACGTCCGGCCATCTTGTCACCAACCTGGATTTTACGCTTTTGCGCAATATAAATGCGAACTGTCTGATTTACTCCCGGAGGAAGTTCATCTCCGTTCTCCCTTGTAAATACCTTGGCATCTACAATCACACCAAATTCACCATGGGGTACTTTTAAAGAAGTATCACGCACTTCTCTTGCTTTTTCACCAAAGATGGCGCGAAGAAGCCTTTCTTCTGCCGTAAGCTCTGTCTCACCCTTTGGCGTAACCTTTCCAACCAGAATATCTCCGGCACGGACTTCCGCACCAATACGGATAATGCCTCTTTCATCCAAGTCTTTTAAGGCATCATCACCAACACCCGGTACATCTCTGGTAATCTCTTCTGCACCAAGTTTTGTATCTCTTGCTTCTGCCTCATACTCATTGATATGGACAGAAGTATACACATCTTCCTGTACCAGCCGTTCACTCAGAAGTACAGCATCCTCGTAGTTATAACCTTCCCATGTCATAAAACCAATTAACGGGTTCTTGCCAAGTGCAATTTCACCTCCGCAGGTGGAAGGACCATCAGCAATAACCTGTCCAGCCTTCACTTCATCCCCCTTGCTTACAATCGGACGGTGGTTCATGCTGGTTCCCTGATTACTTCGCTGGAATTTAGCAAGTTTATATCTGCGATTCTGCCCGGCAGTAGTCTTTATAACAATCTCATTGGATGCGGCTCGTTCTACAATACCGTCTTCTTTTGCAATCACACAGTTACCGGAGTCAACTGCAGCCTTCATTTCCATACCTGTTCCGACAGCAGGAGCTTCTGTTACCAAAAGCGGCACTGCCTGACGCTGCATGTTAGAACCCATCAGCGCACGGTTTGCATCATCATTCTCTAAGAACGGAATCATCGCTGTAGCCACAGAGAATACCATCTTTGGAGATACATCCATCAAGTCAATCTTTGCCTTTTCAAAGCTTGAGGTCTCCTCACGGAAGCGGCCGGAAACTGTTTTATTTTCAAAATAGCCATCATCATCTAACTTTTCATTTGCCTGCGCAACAATAAATCTGTCTTCCTCATCTGCTGAAAGATAGATAACTTCATTTGTTACACGAGGATTCTCCGGGTTGCTCTTATCCACTTTACGGTATGGCGCTTCAATAAATCCATACTCATTGATGCGTGCATAAGAAGCCAGGGAGTTAATCAGTCCGATATTCGGTCCTTCAGGTGTCTCTACAGGGCACATACGTCCATAATGTGTATAGTGGACATCACGGACTTCAAATCCGGCACGGTCTCTTGACAAACCACCCGGTCCCAGCGCTGAAAGACGACGCTTATGTGTCAGCTCACTTAAAGGATTGTTCTGATCCATAAACTGGGACAACTGGGAGCTTCCAAAGAACTCCTTCACGGCCGCCGTTACCGGCTTAATATTAATTAATGACTGTGCTGTAATTGTCGTAATATCCTGTGTGGACATTCTTTCACGCACAACTCTCTCCATACGGGAAAGTCCAATACGGTACTGGTTCTGCAAAAGCTCGCCAACCGCACGGATACGTCTGTTTCCCAAGTGGTCAATATCATCATCATTACCAATGCCGTATTCCAAATGTATATTGTAATTGACTGAAGCAAAGATATCTTCTTTGGTTATATGCTTTGGTATTAATTCGGAAATACTGTTTCTGACAGCTTCCTTAACAGCATCTTCGTCTTCATTTTCTTCAAGAATCGTCTTTAATACCGGATAGTAGACATTTTCCGTAACACCAAGTTCCCTTGGAGCAACTCCCGGAATATACTCACGGATATCTACCATCATATTAGAAAGAACCTTTGTCACTCTTTCTTCTTTTTCTACCATTACAAATGGTACTGCCGCATTCTGAATCTGTGTTGCAATGTCTTCCGTAAGTAATGTACCAGCCTCCAGAAGTTCTCCTGTCGCCTGCAGAACAACATCTTCTGCCAATTTGCATCCGGCAATACGGTATTTAAAATGTAATTTTTTGTTAAATTTATATCTGCCAACCTTTGCCAAATCGTATCTCTTTGGGTCAAAGAACATACCATTTAAAAGGTTTTCCGCACTGTCTACGGAAAGCGGCTCACCCGGACGGAGCTTTTTATATAATTCCAAAAGACCATCCTGATAATTGTCTGTCGTATCTTTCTCAATACTTGCGAGAATTTTGGGCTCCTCACCAAATACTTCCTTAATCTGTTCATTGGTACCAAGACCAAGGGAACGAAGGAATACGGTAATCGGCACCTTTCTGTTTCTATCTACACGAACGGAAAATACATCGTTGGAATCTGTCTCATACTCTAGCCATGCACCACGGTTCGGAATCACTGTTGCAGAATATAACTCTTTGCCGATTTTGTCATGTCCAATCGCATAATAAATTCCCGGGGAACGGACTAACTGGCTTACGATAACACGCTCAGCGCCATTGATTACAAACGTTCCGGTAGCTGTCATTAATGGCAAGTCACCCATGAAGATTTCATGTTCTTTGATTTCTTCCGTCTCTTTATTATGCAGCCGTACCTTAACTTTGAGCGGAGCGGCATAAGTAGCATCTCTTTCTTTACACTGGTCAATATCGTACTTTGTCTCATCACGACACAGCTCAAAATCTACAAATTCAAGACTTAGATGGCCACCAAAATCAGCAATTGGTGAAATATCACGAAAAACCTCTTTCAGTCCTTCGTCCAAGAACCACTGGTAAGAATTGGTCTGTACCTCAATGAGATTCGGCATCTCGAGTACTTCCTTCTGGCGGGCATAACTCATTCTTACACCATTACTAACTGCAATTGGATGTATCCTGTTTTTCTCCATCGATGTTTCACTCCTTATTTTTATAGAGCGCTTTTGCGGACTGCTTGTTGCTGTTTACTCCATAATCAGTAACGGCAGTACTTTCCTTTATTCATCATCTTTTAAAGAAAAGCTTTTCAATCAGATAATCTTATGTTATAATAAAATACACAAGATTAAAAGTATAGTCAGCCACAATAGTGCAATTTTCATCCTATCACCAAATTTTACGGATGTCAAGCACTTTTTTTGGTTATACAGGTTACTATTCACAGCTACATATAAAAACCGAACAAACTCGTCATGCCTGCATGTAAGAGGATGTTTGGTTTTTATATGTAGCGTGTAGGCTGTTCCAAGCATCATAAGTAAAACAGTGAGCTGCGAAGCAGCGGCAGACAGCGGAGCTGGCTGGTTTTGCGCATGGAGCCTGGAATGGCTGTGAATAGTAACCGTACCAAGCCAGCCGCCTTTGCGCATGGTGGTGCGGATGGCTGTAAATTATATAATAAAACAGGAGGATTAGAATATGAAAGAGCTGGATATCGATGATATGATATCAAAAATGACATTGGAGCAGAAAGCAAACCTGTGCTCCGGTACAGATGCATGGCACACCGCAGCCTATCAGGAAGAACTGGGACTTCCTGATATTATGGTTTCCGATGGCCCTCACGGACTACGCAAGGAGGGTGAACCAAACGAGCTAGGCATAAGGGAAACCGTTAAGGCAATCTGTTTCCCAACTGCATCTGCCCTGGCATGTTCCTTTGACCGTGAACTTCTCCATGAAACGGGAGACGCCTTAGGGGAAGAATGCGTTTCGGAAGATATCGCTGTCCTTTTAGGACCGGGTATAAATATGAAGCGCTCCCCTCTCTGTGGAAGAAATTTTGAATATTTTTCAGAAGACCCTTATCTTGCAGGAGAATTAGCCGCTTCCTTTGTTAAAGGTGTTCAAGGACACAATGTAGGCACCAGCCTGAAGCATTTTGCCGCCAACAATCAGGAATGGCGCAGAATGAGCATCAGTGTACTGACCAATGAACGTACGCTGCGTGAAATATATCTTGCCGCTTTTGAAAAAGTAATAAAGGAAGCAAAGCCCTGGACAGTGATGTGCAGCTACAACCGGATTAATGGCATCTACTCCTGCGAAAACAAATGGCTTCTGACAGATGTCCTTCGTGACGAATGGGGATTTGACGGAATCGTTATGAGCGACTGGGGCGCCTTAAACAAAAGAGTTCCAGCACTGGAAGCAGGTCTTGATCTTGAGATGCCTAGCAGTCATGGTGAAACAGACAAGCAGATTGTAGCCGCTGTCAAAGACGGCTCTTTGGATGAGAGCATTCTCGACCAGTCTGTACGCCGGCTGCTTGAACTGGTAAATAAATCTATTACAGCAAAACCAGAAACACGTCCTTCCTATGATAAGGAAGCCCATCATGCGCTTGCCGGGAAAATCGCATCTGAGTCTGCTGTCCTTTTGAAGAATGATGGCATCCTTCCTCTTGCCTCCGGCAAAAAGATTGCTCTGATTGGTAAATTTGCAGAAGCTCCCCGCATTCAGGGCGGTGGCTCCAGCCATATCAACTGTACTAAGGTTACCTCTGCTTTGGACGCATTTGCTGCAATCAACGAAATGCCCGGAGAACATATTTGCGAAAACGGGGTCTGCCATATGGAGGAACCACTTCGTTATGATATTACATATGCGGCAGGCTACGACGCCAATGGAGATATTAGAAATGTAGAGTTAGAAGCCGAAGCGGTTGAAACTGCTAAAAACGCAGATGTTGCAGTTATTTTTGCAGGACTTCCTGATGAATTTGAAAGTGAAGGTTATGACCGTTCCCATTTAGATATGCCAAACTGCCAGAACCTTTTAATCGAAAGTATTTGCGCTGTACAGAAAAATGTTGTCGTGGTACTTCACAATGGCTCGCCAATTCGGATGCCTTGGCTAAATAAGGTAAATGCCGTCTTAGAAATGTATCTTGCCGGACAGGCAAGCGGCATGGCGGCAGCTGACCTGCTGACCGGACGTATCAATCCTTCCGGCAAGCTTGCAGAGACCTTCCCACTTCATCTGGAGGACAATCCTTCTTACTTAAATTTTCCGGGAAGGCGCTATGAAGTTTCCTACAGTGAAGACATTTTTATCGGTTACCGCTACTATGATAAGAAGAAAATGGATGTTCTCTTCCCATTTGGGTACGGTATGAGTTACACCACTTTCGAATACAGCAACCTCACTGTAAATGGAACTACAGTTAAAGACACTGCTTCCAAAATAACAGCGGCTGGCACAGATCCCCTTACTGTCACAGTTGACATTACAAACACAGGTAACGTTGCAGGCAAGGAAATTGTACAGCTTTATGTTAAAAATTTTATTGGTATTGAAAACAGGCCAGAGAAAGAGTTAAAGGACTTCACTAAGGTTTCCCTGAATGCAGGCGAAACAAAAACTGTAACCTTTCATTTAAATTACCGTTCCTTCGCTTATTTTAATGAAGATATAAAAGACTGGTTCGCAGAAGGCGGTCTTTACCATATTTTAATCGGTGCTTCCTCCCGTGATATCCGCCTAGACGCCCCACTGGAGCTTACCACAGACAAAAGACTTCCTTTCCATGCATGGGATGTCACTACCTGTGAAGATGTTGCGCTTTTTGCCAAAAAACCGGAACTTCAGGATGAACTTCTCAAAAAGATCGCCATGAATAATCCAGAAGTGAAAGCCGGCAAACGCAGTATGGAAGATTTCATGGGACAGTTGAAACGCGATTTTGGCTGGACACCTCTGCATTCTATATTGTCCTTTGACGGTGGCAGCCTGACCTATGAGGAAATTCAGGATACCATTCAAAAAATAAATGAAGCAGAATAAAAACAGAGCCTGTCACTCCCACTTTCTGGCTGACAGACTCCCTGCAATACGTATTTACCGGCGGTGCAGATACTTTTCCTTGGTTGCCATTCCGCCCCGAATATGCCGTTCTGATTTATTGACATCTAATACCTGCCTTGCCTCCGCGGCAAGCGCAGGATTAATTTCCGGCAAACGCTCTGTAATATCTTTATGTACGGTACTCTTGCTGATTCCCAGCTCTTTTGCTGCCTGCCTGACAGTGGCCTTCCGTTCTACTATATATCTGGCAGCTTCTACCGCTCTTTCCTCGATATACTCTTTCAAGCTTTCTCCCCCTGATACTACTTGTTTATTTCATAGTATGAGGGAGAGAATTGTTTTATGCTTTTTCGTTATTTTTTCTTTGAACCTGTCCGCTGCTGCGTCAGCAAATCTTTCCAAACCGCCGGATGGAAAAGAATCAGCAACGGAAAAAGTTCCAGTCTTCCAGCAATCATATCAAACATCAGCACACATTTGGCAACTGGCGAGAAAAAGGAAAAATTCTGGGCTGGCCCCACCTTGTTCAGCCCAGGGCCGATGTTATTTATCGTTGTAGTAACTGCCGTAAAGTTTGTTGTAAAATCATAATTGTCAAATGAAACAATAATCAGGGATATCGTAAAAACAAGGAAAAACGTAATAAAGTATACATTGACCGAACGGACCACCTCATGTTCCACCGGTTTTTTATCTACCTTAATCTTTTTAACACTCTTTGGATGAATATAAGAATTTAACTCTTTCACAACCGTGCGGGCCATAAGTACAAAACGGGATACTTTGATTCCACCACCGGTACTACCCGCGCAGGCACCAATAAACATAAGTGTAACCAAAACCGTTTTGCATGCCTGAGACCACTGCTCAAAGTCAACCGTAGCAAAACCGGTACTGGTCATAATAGATACTACCTGAAAAGAAGACTGCGTCAGTGCATCCGCAATCCCGGCTGTTGTATCCAAAATATTAAAGAAAATAAATACCGTAGCCGCAGCCATAATCAACAAATAATATTTTACTTCTTCTGAGCTGAATGCCTTCTTAAAGTTGCGGTATAAAATAAAATAATAAGTATTAAAACTGACACCAAACAACAGCATAAATATGGTAGTGACCCACTGTATGTACATGGAGTAACCAGCAATACTGTCACCCTTAATGCCAAATCCACCTGTGCCCGCCGTACCAAAAGTAGTAGTAATTGCATCAAAAACCGGCATCTTCCCCAACAAAAGCAGGACAAACTGGACAATGGACATACCAATATAAATCACATACAAAATCCGGGCAGTATATCTAACTTTTGGCACCAGTTTCCCCACCGATGCCCCGGTACTTTCTGCACGCATCAAATTAATATGGGAACCACCACTCATCGGAATAATGGCAAGCATAAAAACAAGTACTCCCATACCGCCAATCCAATGTGTAAAACTGCGCCAGAAGAGAGCAGTATGCGAAAGCGCCTCAACATCATTCAAAATGCTGCTGCCTGTTGTAGTAAAACCCGACACCGTTTCAAAAAGAGCGTCTGTAAAACTTGCAATTTCTCCGGTAATATAAAAAGGCAGACAGCCAAAAAGACTGAGAACAATCCAACTTAAGGAAGTTGCGACGCAGCCTTCCTTTAAATAGAATACAAAACTCTCCGGTTTCTTCAGAGTCATAAGGAAGCCTAGTACAAGACAGAGAAATGAAACACCAAGATAGCAAAAGCCTGCCTGCTCCCTGTAAATAACAGCAATGAGACAGGGAAACAAAAGCATAATCCCTTCAATTTTTAAAATATGGCCTAATATATAACGAATAATAGAGCTGTTCATTTGTTACCTCACATTAAAATATCCTGTATATCATTAAATCCTGTATGAGTCGTTACAATCATAACCGTATCGCCTACTTTGATACAGTCCTGCCCGCTTGGAATAATAATGGAACCATTACGGCTGATAAAAGAAATTAAGAGGTTCTTTTTCAAATCAAGGTCCATTAATGGAATATTGGTGACATTGGATTCCTCATTTACCCGAAACTCGATTGCTTCTGCCTGATGGTCAAACATATGATAAAGCGTCTCAACATTACTGTTCATAGATGCTTTCTTTGCCCGCACATATGCAATAATAGCCTCGGAAGTAATATAACGTGGATAAATTACACTGCCTAAATCAAGTGTACTAATCACATCCTTGAAATTAATCCGGTTAATTTTTGTCACAACTTTTGCGTTTGAAACCTGACGTGCAAATAACGTCAGCAGTATATTTTCCTCATCAATTCCGGTTAACGGAACAAAGGACTCCGTATAAATGATTCCTTCCTCTTTCAAAACTTCCTGGTCAGAACCATCTCCATTAATGATAATTGCCTTTGGAAGCAGCACACTTAATTCCTCACACCGCGCCTTATTGCTCTCAATGATTTTAACAGAAATTCCCATATGCAATAACTGGTCAGCAAGATAATAAGTTGCCTTGCCACCACCAATAATCATCGTATTTTTAACGCGGTTTGTGGAAAATCCAATATATTCTAAAAATGTTTTTGCTGTCTTTCTGGAAGCAACAAACGATATAATATCATGCTTTTTAATCTTAAAATCACCATTTGGTATAAAAACTTCCCCGCCTCGCTCAACTGCACAAATCAGGATATCTACCGCATCACTCTTTCCAAGCTCGGCAATGGTTATCCCATCCAGAATAATACCCTCTGGAACTTTAAACTTAATTAATTCTGCCTGTCCATGTGCAAAGGAATTGACTTCCAAAGCAGTCGGCAGATAAAGAATCCGCGCAACCTCTTTTGCCGCTTCCAGTTCCGGGTTAATAATCAAGGCAAGTCCCAGTTTTTCAAGCAGATAACTGCTTTCCTGACTGTATTCAGGAGTACGGACACGCGCAATTGCCGCACATTCACCAACTCGTTTTGCAATCGTACAGCATAAAAGATTCAATTCGTCGGAACCAGTTACCGCAATAATTAAATCACAGTTTTCAATGCCAGCTTCCATCTGTACGTTATAGCTGGCCCCGTTGCCAACCATCCCCATAATATCATATTGATTTGTAATTTCCTGAATTTTATTTGCATTCTGGTCAATAATAGTGATGTCATGGCCTTCTCTGCTTAATTGTTCAATCAAAGTAGAACCAACCTTGCCACAGCCGACGATAATAATGTTCAAGCCCTGATCTAAATGCTCAACGGACTTTTTTATTCCAAACATGATGATACCCTCCTGATGTATTGTACCGATAATATTACTATAATAATAATGTTGAGGTCAAAAGGTAAATTTACATATCGACTTCGTCAATTTGCACAATGATACAATAATGCAGAAAGCGGTATAATCATTTTCATTCAGGACACGCTTTCGCTTGGCGAAGCACGTAATGGGGCATAAAACAGCAAACGACGCTGTTTAAGCACCAACGGCTTCGAACAGTCCTGAGATAAAAATGATTATTCTGCTTTCTTAGTTATCTTTTTCTTTTGTGCAAATTGACGAAGTATATACAAAAATTTACCTTTTGACCCTAACATCATAATAATTAAATGCATGCATTGATATTTAACCACTTTAGTAATACAACATAGCATATTTTCATCTGCTATAAGTGTACCACTTCATATCTAGAAAATATAGCAAAAAATAGAATGAAAAGTTATACTTTTTCGTGCATAGTATTTAAAAAAGGGGAATGCCAGCGCATTCCCCTACAAGAAATCCTTTGGATTTCTTGATTAATGTTCTACTATGTTGCAAGCAATTTACTGTTCCTCTGCAAAAGCATTCAGGCTTGATTTTACTTCATCTGAAGAAGATAAAATCATATCTGCCGAAGCAGCAATTTCCTGTGTCACCGCTGCAAGATTCTGTGTTCTTCCATTTACTTCTGATACTACACTCAAAAGCTTCTCTGTGTCTGCAAGAATAATGGAAATTGCCTCCAATACCTTTTCCTGCGTACTGCCGCTCTTTGAGGCAGTTTCACGTGAATTGGATGCAAGCTGGTTGATTTCATCTGCTACTACTGCAAATCCACGTCCTGCTTCACCGGCACGCGCTGCTTCAATCGAAGCATTTAATGCCAGCAGATTTGTCTGTGATGCGATTGATACGACCTCTGCATTATTAGCTGTCAACTCACCAATAAATGCATTAATCTGCTGCATGGAATCATCCAGATTCTGGCAGAAATCCCTGATATTTGCCATACTGTTGGAAATATCGGTACACTCTTCCGCACTGCTGTTATTGCCTTCTGCCATCTCTGATACTGCCTTGTGAATTACGTCAAACTGGCTGTTTACTTCCTTAACCGTATCAACAATTTTCTGACGCTGTTCCATAATAGCATTTCTCTCATCTTTTATTTCTTCTGCAAGTTCAACAGCAGTCTCTTTTTCAACTTCAATCCGGGCCTTTAAGTAATGGATACAGTTATCCTTATGGTTAAATCCATTATGAATCGCAATTGCCATATCCTTACAGGTATCATATCCACAACAGGAACAGTTAATTTCCTTGTCGAACTGCGTTTTCTTGTCCATGTCTGCAAAGATTGCGTCTAACTCGCTCTGACTCGGCATTGCATAACTGCACTGATCAGAAAGGTCTGTGTAAGAGCAGAGATAATCATTCAAATCCAAATGTGAGAACTGCTTATTCAGCTTCCTCAGACGCTGCTTCGGAGACAATTTGCGTGACCACGTATGGCTCGGCTTATTGTTTTTGCTCGCCTCACGTATACGCATCATTTCAATCAGAATATCATCTGTATCAGCTTTTGCCTCTTCCGTCGCCGTTCCATAAAGACAACCCGCAGAGCAGTTTAATGCATCAATAAACAAATATGGGAAAGTTCCTTTCGCTATCTTGTCCTTATTTTTCTCCAGATAATGATACATATGCTTTTCCCCTTCCATCTGGCGAATCAGCACATCTTCCCCTAAGAACCAATATACATTTTCCTTTAATCCACCTGGTGTCGGATAGACGGAGCCAAGTCCATATTCAATCTCATCCTTAGCAGATGGGCCAGAAATTCCATGCTCTCTGGCATATTTCATCAAATGGTCAAAGGTTACATTATAGGAAATCATTCCTTTTCCACGTTCCGAATCCATTTCCATCTTCTTTGCAATACAAGGGCTGATAAACGCAAGCTTATCGGTAACTCCCATTGTCTTCCGTACATAAATCGCACCACACATCATAGGGCTTTGTACAGGGAAAAGCTTCGGTATCAATTCCGGTATGTAACGCTCGATATAACCTACCACAGCCGGACATGGCTGTGAAATCCCGCCGACAAAATTATGCTCTTTCACATAATTCAGGTATGCCCATGTTGTAATATCTGCACCAAAGGAGATACTTATCATCCTGTTGACACCAAGCTTCTTTAAACCACCAAGCACGCTCTCGTATTCTCTTGGATAATTCGCAAGAAAAGCAGGTGCAATCAAAATAGAAATTCTCTCACCCCTCTTCAATGCCTCGAAAAATGCTTCCGTATCATCTGCATACTCCCTTGCATTATGCTCACAGGCGTCAAAACATGCACCACAGCTAATACATTTTGTACCATCTACGTTAATTACATTCCGTCCATCTGCTGCTTCAGAAGCCACTGTTGCGCCTACACAGCTGCATACGCTGATACATTTATTGCACCCTACGCAGTTATCATTTGTTCTGACCAAACCTATCTGTTCTTTTGAAGCCATTTTCTTTCCTCTCTTGCTATAATTATATTAGTATTTACAAAAAGCGAATTACTATAATTATACCATTTCATTAGGCTTGGTGACAACTTACTTGTAGAAATTTCACTTCCCGATTTCACAAAAAACTTTACCAAATTCACCATTTTGTGTGAAGAAAAACGAGGATGCGCACCGACTTCGCTGGTGCATTAACAAAAACCGCAAAGTGATTTTTGTTGCAGGAACGCTCTGCATTCCTTTACCACTACGCTGTGGCGAAGTTTCCTATAGCAAAAAAACAGCCGGACTGCAAACAGTCCGGCTATTTTTGTAAGATGGGAACAAATATAAAATACAAGAAAAACATTAAAACTACATGGATTATTCTACCATAAAATGAATAAAAAAGCAACACATTTTTAACAAATAACAGGACAAACGCATGAATGTTTATTCTCTTTATTATACCTTATTGTCAAGTCT
>CANRVD010000045.1 GCA_947643145.1 uncultured bacterium
TTTGGTCGGCATTGCCGCCAAACAGTTAAATTAAGCGACTTCGTGTCGCACCCAAAGGTAACTGTCAAATGTGTTTTCCGTTACGTATCTGTAGATATGCACTTTCGGATTCTCATTGCCGCGATGGACAATTCGGCCAGCACGCTGAATCAGATCTCGCGGGCGCCACGGGCAATCCAGATCGTGTAATGCAATCAAGCGATTTTGTACATTTGTCCCGGCTCCCATCTTTTGTGTACTGCCGATCAGGACGCGCACCTGTCCACTCCGAACTTTAGCAAACAGCTCCTTTTTCTGTACGTCAGAGTTTGCCGAATGAATAAACGCAATCTGCTCTGGTGCCACGCCGCCAGCGATTAGCTTTTTCCGTATGTCGTCATATATTTGTAAATGTGGAATCATCATCCGTATTGGTCTGTTTTCCAGATCCGGAAGGTGTCGAAATGTCGCAGAAGATTAGCTGGGTTAGTTTATCTGCATCTCCATCACGCCATTGCTGTAAAACATTAGCTACGCACATATTAACCTTAGTACCCGGTTCGTCCGGCAGCATTGGATTGATAAGCCGCTGATCCAATCCCAGCTTACGTCCGTCTGACGTGATTTTAAGCATGTTGTCGATGCTGGAGTCAATACCGTTATGTACACGTTCCGCCCGTTTGGAAAGCTCTTCTACCATCGCTTTTTGATGTTCGGTAGGCTTTGATACTATCGTATGATATTCCACTTCCGGTACTGGCAGGTTGAGCTGGTCAGCCGTTTTAATATCAGCGATTTCTCGGAACATCTGCATCAATTCTGGCAGGTTAAAAAACTTGGCGAAGCGTGTTCTGGCTCTGTACCCAGTTCCCTCTGGTGCCAGTTCAAGAGCCGTTACTGTTTCGCCGAACCTCGATGCCCAGCAGTCGAAATGTGCCATGCCCATAGCCTGCAGGCGGTCAAACTGCAGATAACGCTGGATGCTGTACATTTCCGTCATGCTGTTGCTGATCGGTGTGCCCGTAGCAAATACAATACCGCGTCCGCCTGTGATTTCGTCCAGATAGCGGCATTTTGCAAACATATCGCTGGATTTTTGAGCATCGGCTGTAGAAAGACCTGCTACGTTGCGCATCTTAGTGTATAAGAAAAGATTTTTGTACATATCGCTTTCATCAACAAACATCATATCTACGCCCAATTCCTCGAATGTCACAACATCATCCTTGCGATAATTTGCCTGCAGCTTCTCCAGACGTGTTTCCAAGTTTTTCTTCGTAATTTCAAGCTGCTTTATGGTAAACCGCTCGCCGCCGCTGTTTTTCACCTCACGGATTCCGCCCGTGATTTCGTCGATCTGCTCATTTATCAGACATTCCTGACGTGCTTTGCTGAGTGGTATACGCTCGAACTGTGAATGACCGATAATGACAGCATCTATATCACTGGTCGCGATTCTGGCGCAGAACTTCTTTCTGTTGGCCGTCTCAAAGTCCTTTTTAGTTGTCACAAGGATATTTGCAGCCGGATACAGACGCAAAAACTCCGATGCTGTTTGCTCTGTGAGATGGTTTGGCACTACAAAAATTGACTTATGACATAGCCCAAGACGTTTCGCCTCCATCGCCGCTGCAACCATCTCGAACGTCTTCCCAGCTCCAACTTCGTGGGCTAGAAGCGTATTTCCACCGTAAAGGATGTGGGCAATCGCATTGACCTGGTGCGGCTGCAGGGTGATTGCGGGATTGATACCAGAGAATACAATATGTGAGCCGTCGTATTCGCACGGTCTGATACTATTCATCAGCTCGTTATACTGACGCACCAGCATTTGTCTACGCTCCGGATCTCTGAAGATCCAGTCTTTGAATGCATCACGTAACGCCTGCTGCTTTTGCGCGGCCAGTGTGGTCTGCTTTGCATTCAACACACGCTTTTCTTTGCCATTTTCATCTTCGATTGTGTCGTAAATTCTTATGTCACGCAGATTAAGCGATTCTTCCAGAATCCTATAGGCATTGGCCCTGTCTGTGCCGTAAGTTGTATATGCTGCTATGTTGTTGTGCGGGATAGAATTTTTCGATGTGATAAACCACTGTGCTGTTGCTTTTGAATAATTGACCTGAATTTTACTTTTCAGATTAGTCGGGGTTTGGAATGTTTCGTACATAAATTGTTGAATATACGACTTATCGATCCACGTCGCACCGATCCGCACCTCAATCTCCGATGCATCAAGGTCTTTTGGCTGTGCTGCTTTTAATGCTTCGACGTTGATCTGATATTCCGGGTTCTGCTCTGCGGCTTTCTGTGCCTGGCGGAGTTTGACACGGACATTGCCCGACAAGTATTCATCCGCTGTCTGCCATGTATTTTTGACTGGATCTTTGTAAATTACACCATACAAGTCTTTTACCAGATCTGCTTCACTTTTCCCAGTAAGCTGTGCCATAAACTGCAGGTCTACGCGGGCACGTTCGCCAATGGAAACGACAAGAGCCTCGGATGCTGTATCTACGTGTGTGACTGATCTATGCTGTTTGATTGTCCGGCGGGTAAACATATCTGCCTTGCGCTGCAGTTTTCCATTATCGTCCAGTATCTCAAGGGAGCATAGCAGATAATAGGACGAGTCCTTATCAAATGCAAGGCGGTTCGCGCGGTCGTTAATCAGTCCATATTTGCGCGTATATGCATCATAGAGGCGGTTAAGCTCTGCCTGCTTCGCCTTAATATCACTTTCTGATACGCATTCATCCATCTGTAGATTGATTAATTGATGTACACAATCACGCAGTACAATCATGCCAACGACACGGGATTTGGCTGTTGCACTTAGATTCATCTGTTTCATAACTGAGTTTTCTCTGAAATACACTCTGCCATTAACCAGCGTATATGAGTAGTTTTTAACGAGTGGATCTGCAGGGATAATATCTGTCTCGCTGTTACTCTTATTTTCTTCATGTACAGCAGCAGACTGATATTCACCATGTATCTTTGAAACAGCTTCATGAAGCTGCGCGCCCAGTTCTGCGTCTGGAATTGGTAACACCGTGTATTCCAGCTTTCCGTATTGTGTGCTACGAGATGATTGTTTGCCAAGTACCATTTCCGGATGCTTGAGAAAATATCTGTTGACCAGAAATCCGTCTGCATTTTCATCTGTCTGCACCCATGCAGGTATGTCAAGAGCTGGCGTATCACGCTTTTGCATGAATATGATGTCTGATACAACGTCTGTGCCGGCATTTGCCCTGAAAGCATTTCGCGGCAGACGTACAGCACCCAGCAGATCGGCTCTCTCTGCCAGATACTGACGCACCTCTGTATTTTTTGCATCCATCATGTAACGGCTAGTTACAAATGCTAGGATACCGCCAGGGCGCACCAGTTCTAGGGATTTTGCTATAAAGTAGTTATGAATAGTAAAATTAAGTCTGTTATATTTCGGGTCATTGATTTTATATTGGCCAAAAGGCACGTTTCCGACAGCCAAATCAAAGAAATTGCAAGGAAAG
Organism: uncultured bacterium; assembly: GCA_947643145.1. Classification (GTDB taxonomy): domain Bacteria; phylum Bacillota; class Clostridia; order Lachnospirales; family Lachnospiraceae; genus Butyribacter. The sequence goes on from CANRVD010000045.1 coordinate 3,501, forward strand.
TCCGTACTTTCAAATCCGCAGACGATAATGCGGGCTTTAGGATACAGCTGTCTGGCGATGCGTCCGCTGATATTATCAATTTCTACTCCATACAGTTTTGATTTTTGCATATCTTCTGGAAGACAGCCAAAGAAATTGCCAATGCCGCAGGATGGTTCCAGAATATTTCCGGATTGAAAGCCAATGCTGCTTAATGCTTCATACATAAATTTAATAATTACAGGGCTTGTATAGTGGGAATTAAGTACTGAAGCCCTTGCAGAATCGTATTCTTCCGGTGTAAGTGTTTCTTTCAGGTCTTTATATTCCTTCTGCCACCCTTCTTTATCTGAATCAAATACATCTGAAATGCCGCCCCAGCCAACGTACTGTGATAATATTTCCTGTTCTCCATGTGTGGCAGCACGATTCTCAGATTCAACATTTTTCAGCATGACGATTGCATACATATTCAGGCAGTATCTATCTTTTTTTCCGCCCTCGCCCAGATGGTCATCTATGATACGATAGTTCGATGCTGCAGGAACTGGCTTTTCCTGTACGATAGGAACTTCCAGAGCTGTTTCCAGTTCCGGACGTGCTGGCTCTGATTCTTTTTGTTCCTGGCTGCACAAATCAGTATCAGTCCATACAGGAACGTTATCTGAATCAATTTCAGCGTGTTCTGGATTTCCGGTTTCTGATTCCTGGTAATCCGTTTCAGCTTCGGTTTGTTCTGCATCGCTTGATATGGATTCTTCCTGAGCTGACTCTGTTTCCTCGGAAATGCTTTCTGCCTGATCCGGTTCTTCCAGATCTGGATACTGGTTTTTCGGACTGGAAAGTTCCATATAGGTTTCGCTGAGTATTTCCTGCTCCATCTGATCATGAAACTCACGAATGTCGTAAAAAAGTTTCATGAACACAAGGTCTTCAATCATAAGAGCTGCACGTTTCATAGCAGCAAGACCTTCCAGCATGGCATTCCCTTTATCCGAATTACGGCAAGCATTTTTATATTGTGTGTCTTCCAGGATAAACTTTTTCACGACTGGCTTGTATTTATCATAAATTTCACGGATTGATGGCTGCTCCTGGCCATTATCAGCAGAAATGGTAAATGAAGATGGCTGTTTCCGGTTTTCTGGCCCGTTTTCTGTTCTTTCATTCGTTTTCTTATAGTTTTCCCCGGTTTTTTCATCCTTTTTTTCACGCTCAAATGCAAAAATAGCAATAGCGATCTGATGCAGCGCATCACCGCTTGCCCGGCTTACTGCATGACCGATTATTTTTGTGATGCGTGTCGTATTAAAATCAGAGATACCCTGAAATACATCTGGCGAGAAATATCTGTTCGGGTCAAAACCGCAGCGCAGCAAAAGAATATAGGTAATGCTGAATGCAGCCATACGGCAGAATTGCACACGCAGGCTGCGTCTGTCCAGATCTTCCAGTCGGCTTCCCTCTGTTTCCACGATAATGTCCTGCTGATAGTTTTTCCAAAAGTCCTTTGCGAGACTGGCAGCAATATGACAAAGCTGTACTGCTATCCCGTCATTACAGGCTGCACCATAAAATTTCTCAAGTGCAGATGATATGCATTCCTGGTATTCCTCTTTGTATTTCCATAAATACAGCTCACGTGCGTCTTTCCTCTTTCCCGTGTCTTTTACGTCAAAGACATAACGCAGTCCAGGTCGCCCGTTCTGCATATTCACCAGTGCAATTCCTCTTGATCCGCGCCTGACGTAGCGGCGCATACGTTTATTCCATATCTCAAATGACGCACATGCCTCTGCTTGCGGACGCTGTGCATGGATGAGCAGCTGATCCGGGAATGAATACCTGTAAAGATGTGCGGCCGTAGCCAAGAATCCCGTCCAGTTCTCAATGCTCTTGGTTACATCTGCTGCTGTAACTCCTGCCATCTGTACATAACTTTCCAATTTTGTTGCCATGATTTATAGTCCTCCTTCCGGGTGTAAATACTGTTTTATATCCATACATTTATTATATCTGCACCCGTTTCTGCCCACGGGCAGAAAAAACAAAGCTGCCCGCATATGGAAAGCTTTGTTTGAAGTAAGACTTTTATAGGGAAATGGTATCAATTACTCAATGGAATGACACACTTTTGAAAAACAGCTTCCAGCCCCGCATTCTCGCCTTTTTCTAACGAATCAATGCTTGCCTGCAGCATTTCATCACGGCATGTATGCGTTATGTCAAATAAATATCCGCATTGCAGGCACAGTTCGCGGCAAAATTCCCGTTGAGAACGTCCGTTACCCTCACGAAACGGATGAAGGGCATTGAGATCGGCATAGTATGAAGCAAATATCTTGACAAACTGTTCTATGCTAGAGCTTGAATTTAGACAATTATTGTAAAAGTTCCGGAACACATCATCCGCATAACCGTATATATTCCATGATGGGCAAAACAGGCTGTTGCCCTTGGCAATATCTACTGTACGTGGCTTTCCGGCCCAGTCATACAAATCCTGAAATATATGATTGTAGATGCTGCATAGGTGCGTAAAATCAAAATTTCCAGAGATTGGCTGCACCTGGAGCTGGTACAGGCGGATTGAGACTATCCGAGTTTCAGCATCCAGAAGCTTACGCTGACTATGTATATTTAGCTTGTTTATCAGTGTATCAGTATCAGGATAGCAGTATGTATTATCCATTCTCGTACTCCTTTTTGATTTCATTGATTATCTGATCTGCTGTTTTTGCACCTACAGCCAAATTCTTGAGGTTTTCAATCGTCCAGATATCCGGCGGCATATCCTCGATTGTCATTGTAGCCACAACCTGTGCAATATTGTATCTACCCTGTTCATCCAGTTCTTTCATAACGGATAATTCTCCTCTCAAGTATTAATCAAAGCTCATTGACCAGCCTGTAACACTGTATGTTGCACTGCTCTTATCCTTAAAATATATTACCATAACTGTTTCAAGCGGTTTCAGGCCATTTCCGTGTATATCTGATTTGGTCAGAAGATTTTGAGCAAGACCAAAGGCAATATTGACTATTGTATCCAGATTATACCAGACTTCGTCCTTGTCATCCGAAGTTAAGATTAAGTTTTTCAAATATTTTTACCTCCATTTCGCATGATTCATGTACAATTTCTAGCTGTTAAACGTGCATCAGACAGTGACAGGCGGCAGCATTGCCCTCCACTATCTGCATTTAAGGTTATTCAAGCTCTAATCCCCAGCGTTCCTTTGCAATCTGCTGAACTGCTCGGCGGGCAGTCCAGTCTGTATATTCCTCTGCACAACTTACGGTATGGCTGAACATGAACCGGATGCAGTCATCTTTTGTTTGTATGGATGCTTTGATCTCTGCTGTCTTTCTCATTGCTTCGTCAAACATCGCTTTCATAAGATCTTCTTTTGATGAATACAGGTCATCAAAATACACGCCGCGTGATCCGGCTGCATGGCACTCGTCATCATGTATGCAGTCTACCTTTGCATATTCTCCTGCCCGCTCATCATTACAGATCCTGCTAATCTTCGCCTTTACAGGCATTTCCGACCATCTGCCTAAAAACCAGACTGGGCGGTCTTCTCTCTGAAACTTTTCCACTGTGCTTTTATCCATAATTTCCCCTTTCTTACGTATGAATAGAATAAAATGCTTTTTCTATGTCATTCTGCTGCTGGTGCAGGATTAACCCGCCGGATAATGCTATTTCTCCGTTTTTGATTTCCCGAAATGTAAAGCTGTACGGCACAAAATCATCATACAGCTCTATCTGATCCGCATCCGGCCACTGGAACCCGTCACGCAGAAAACGTGTCAGCTTACGCCGGATGGTGGCGTTTTGCAGAGCTTCACGCAGGTTTTTACGGCTGCTAAAGATAAGTTTTGGCTGTTTCCTGGAATTATCTATAGATAGTGTTTTCCATTCTTTCGGCCCGCTTTCAACTATGCTCTGATGTACAAATGCCATAAACTTTTCATATGATACAACAACAGATTCCTGAAAACCATAAATATTATGCCTGTCACCGTTCAGCCAGGTAAATTCAATTTCCAGCGTGCCAGCATAAGTATTCATGCGCAAGACAGCAAACGAACGGATGTCCTGGACAATAATTTTCGATTTATGCTCCAGTTCTTTCAGGTCATCGCGCGGAATATAAAACCTGTGTGGTGATTTTCTATTCCGGTTGATTGTCCGGAAGTCAATGCCGTACTCTCCTGCGTATGCCTTGACAAGTGTGCTTCTGCTTTTCAAAATATCACACTCCTTTCTTTCATCCACTCCCGCCAGCCGCAAGCTGTCCTGGCTCATCTTAGATGCATCGACACCCATCTTTTCGCGTTGGCGAGGGATTTACAAGTTGCGAGGACTTTTAACTCCTGCTCAGGGATTACCTCAACGTCATATGCTGTATCGCTGATCTGGCTGATCCATACATATTTTCCGTACTTTGAATGATTGATTTCCATTGACCAGCAGGTCGGTTCTCCATCGTCTCCATCGCAATCATGTACAATTTTCCAGGCGTTTTTCATTTACTTAATCCTCCATTTCATAAAATTAGATACAAAGATGCTCCCGTAATGCTTTTGTTTTAATACAAAAAAACAGGGTAAAGTAATGGTATAAAACTATTACTTTACCCTGCATTAATTACATTTTAAAAGTGTATTTTTAATTTTCTGCGGTTTCTTCCGTTACTTCTGCTTTTATTTTTAGCTGTTCCAGTAACTCAAAATATTTTTGCTGATACCTGTCAACCTCTGCCTGTTTATCAGCTTTTAATTTCTGTATTTGTGTCTGATATGATTTTTCAATCTGCAATAAAGCCCTATCCTGTACAATCTGTGACTGCTCTTTCTGGCGTTCCAGGGCATCCGCTTCATGTTGCTTTAGCTCTGATACAGTTTGTGCGTGTGCAGCCTGTTCCTGCTGCATCTGTTTTTCCTGTTCCGCCTGTTTCCGGATAATTTTTTCATGCTCCTGTTTTAGATGTTCCAGTTCTTTTTTTAATGCTGCGGACTGTGCTGCAGCTTCTCTAATGCCCTCGATTTTAGCTTTTAGTTCATTACATGAATCCGTCAAAGCTTTATTTAGGTTGTCTTTATCAGACAACATGGACTGCATATCGTCCATTTTTGTATTATACTCATTATTCAGACTATCAATTACTTCATGCAGCCTTGCATTTTCATCTGCGTGTGTTCTGGCTTTCAAGGTGGCATCTTCTTTTACCTGCTTTGCTGCGGTTAATTTTTCTTGCAAATCCTGTATTACAGCATCTTTGGATGTTAACAATGCGTCAAACTCTGTCCGTACTGTTTCGGTTATATTCTGGTTATCTTCAAGACTTCCCATAAACATACGCGTAATAGCAGTGATATACTTTTCAAATTGCTCGATATCTGCTTTTTTTTCGGTCAATACAGCTTTGCCGGACTGAAATTCAAATGATTCGATTAACTTGGCGAGCGTTTCCTGCTGATTACCGCCGATAATGTTTGATATTTCTTTGAACTTTTCTATTGTCGTATCATCAATTCTGAACGATCTTGGTTTCAGTTCTTTTCCATCTGCCATTGTATAATCCCCTTTATGTAATACACTACTATGTAATATATATGTGTTACATATATTATTTTACTAAACCAAACCGTATCGGGAGTAATCTGCATGTATGCCATGTATCCGGACGCCGCTGTATTGCAAGATTCCCGCAACAATACTCCGGTGACACAGCGCTTCGTCCGGACAAAAGCAGGCCAGGCATATATGCTTTCCCTGTCTGTCCAAAGCGATAAGTTCTGCGAGTTTTCTGCGTGCAGCTGCATTCTGCATTTCTTTTAAAAATACTGGAACATAGACGTTCTCAAATGATTCTGCATTCCATTAGCCGGATTCACGTAATGCAAGACATTTCTTAAACAGATTCCAGGACGGCGACAGCTCCGTAACCTGTTTCAATCTTCCCGGATTTTTTATTGACCTTACGATTGCCCATACTTCATCGTAGGATGCATAATTTATGTTACGAATGTTTGTAACTGCAATCATTGCTTTTTTCCTCCCGTATATGTGCTTGATTTTCATACATACACCCGTTTTCTGTTTGCAGAAAAAATCTACTTTTTTATTAGGAAAACTGTAAACAGTAAACTGTCTACAATTTTCCTAATATATAACTGATTTCATCATAAAAAAGCCATCCGCATGAACATACAGATGGCTGTCTTCCCTGATACTATTAAATTTTATTTCAAATTACCTTTTATTCAGATACCATACTGATCCATAAGCTGCCGTCGAAAGTCTTTATCCCTAGTAGCGCGTTCCAGATCGTCATAGCGTTTCTCGTTTAACAGGAATGTATTTAATCTGATAATGCGGTCTTCACCCTGTTCCTGACCCTGTTTCCATCCCTGTTCCCGTCCACGTTCCTCAGCTTCCAACATCATCTGATTGTGATCCAGGATGACTTTCTCACGGGCTTCATACTCCAGCCGCTTTTCCCTGTCCTGGCTGATCAGCTGCAACCGTTCATACGCGCTTTCTATATACTGGTTTTTCTGTGCAAGCATATCAAAATCCTCCTTTCGCTCTGAATTGATAAACTTCGCCCAAAGTTCCACGTCACTGCTGTCTTCTTTTAATTTTTCCGGAAGTTTTGGGAGTTCTATGAGATGAAACTCCATTTTGTCTGTATACAGAAAATTACGTGTATCCTCACGGATGTGAAAGCATGAATAAAACTCCGTTTCATCTGGGAAAAGCTCAAAGTCCAGAATGCTGATATTAATACACTTTTTAAATACGTTATAGCTCTGGCCCGGCAAGATCTGCTCGGTATACATCTTTGACAGATAGAATAACGACCGTTCCGCCCATACTTTTAACTGTGACAAAAGTATTTCTATATCAATCTCTGTATCATCGTTCATTAAGAGCCGGACATCTAAAATCCTCTGTTTGTCATCTTCATGCTCCCTGCGCAAGTTTGTGTTAAGTATCTGTGTCTCTTTTATATCTTCCGGATTTATTTTCAGCACAGCAGCCAGAAATCCGATGCGCGCTTTTTCATCCGTCATAATTTCTTTGAACGCAAAGTCCACTTTAGGCCTCATTAAGAATTGTTCCATATAACAATTTTCCTTTCAATCTACTTTTACTATAAATGAATATCATATATATAGACAATACAGGATACAATACAATAAAATCAATTTTCTTTTTCTATATTTCTCATGACTGTAAATAATCTATCATTTACAGTCTACTATCTACAGTAAACTATCTATTATCAACTTTGCAGTTTTTTCTGTGCTTCCAACGCTTGCCATTTCAAATTATATACAATTTTCTGATCTGCAGTAAGCTCATGGTTCTGTATATATTCTTCAATAGCGGCAGTCCAAAGCTCCCCTATATCATTTGTACCAACCGCTTCTGCATACAACTTCCAATGCTCAATTTTCTGTTTATCAGCCCGAAATGAAAAAGCCTGCCTCTGTGGCCGCGTATATGCCCCATTTTCAAAAGATTCATTCTTAAACGTACTTTTTACCGCCTGTTTCTTTTTTGTCTCTCTCACAGGCTTCTCCACATTCTGAGAAACATCCTTCATCTTACTCTTATCTATTACATCTTCTTGTTGTTCAATACCTTTCATCAGATTTACATTAATTTTTCCCATGACTTCCCCCTCCTATCCGTATCAACAGCTCACGAATAAACTCTTTATAATCCCCAGTCACTGGAGCTTTCGGTGCATACTCTAGCAGATCAATCTTTGCAATCTGACTTTCCTGTAAAACAGTCGCCTGGCGAATTCTGCTACTAAATACCTTTGTTTCAAGCAACTCAGCTGCAGATTGAATAGACTTTTCCAATAGCTTAGCTACATTCGTTCTGTCATTATACTTTGTCAACAGCAACCCGGCAATAGAAATTACACTCTCCGCTTCATCTTGAACTTCATCCAACGTCTGTTTTAAAAGCCTGATACCTTTTAGAGAAAAACTATCTGCAGCCATTGGAACTATAATATACTTACTGACTAAAAACGCATTCAAAGACAAAATACCAAGATTAGGAGGAGTATCAATCACTGCGAAATCATAATCACTTTTTATATTTTCAAAAGCTTTTCTAAGTATTTTCAACCTACCAGCTTTCAAAAACTGCATATCAGCATTACAAAGTTCAAAATCACCAATTACAAGATCTAAACCATCTTTAACAGCTACCTTTACATCATCTATTTCCTTGCCTTCTGCATATACATGATATAAACTTGGCGTATTATCGGGCTGTTCTTGCATAAAACACATTGTAAGGTTAGTTTGTGGATCACTGTCAACCATCAAAACCCTATAACCTTCCGCCACCAATCCAGCAGACAACACAGCCGCTGTTGTCGTCTTCCCAACTCCACCCTTTACATTTGATACAGAAATTATTCTCATACTCACTCCTTTCTTAAACCCTAATACAACTTAATCCATAATTATCAATAAATAGTAGATAATTTACCGTTTATAGTAAACCGTTTACTGCAAACTCACTTTTATATATAATATTTTATAGCATTCTATTTGATATAAATATTATATAATATAATATAAAAATATAATATATATTATATTTTTATATATTTTAAATTTCAAAAAACACTTGATTTTTTCAAGAACGTAAAAGACAATTAGGTTGAACTAGGAAACGGCTCTCCGGCGCTTTTAGAGAGAGTTTCCCTATCGCATAAAATCAACAGAATACTCTCTCCGCAAGCATAGAACTATGTATGACAATCAGTGTATCACTGAGGTATCCGTATCCCGTATGCTGCGTTTCACCACCGAGCGCGGCTCTTACACCGCCAGGACTTTAATAGTAGCCAGTTAGTGCCCCCACTACACACCGTTTCCAGTGCTTGTCCTGTCCCGTCCCTGCAGATAGAAGCTCGCAGGAACCACATTTTGCCCCCGTATGCTATTCTTAACCATGCCATGTTGCCGTACCAATAGGCAGCACCGTTTAGGCTTATTGAGGCCCTGCATTCGCTTCAGCCCCTTTGGTAGCCGGAAACACGATGGCAGTATTTCCGGACCCCGACGATTCTCTGATTCAGCTCGCCGACACTGCTTTTGTTTATCCAGGAGTAAGTCGAAACCCTGGACAGCCCCCATTTTACCACTTATTAGCATGTTACCCGTATTGACAATTTTGAAATTCAGTGATAAAATAGAAACTGGTTTTTATATTAAATTTTTATTTTATCCCATTATAAATGAGACATTTAGTTCAGCATCTGGTAAGTGCTGGATGATATAATATTTTGTTTTTAACAATCACCTGTTTCTTTTATAATGTGGTTTGCAGTCTGGCATCTGGTAAATGCTTGCTGCAGTATCCTTTTCGGTTCCAGGAAAACCTTTAGGGATTTTATTAGGAATTCAATTAAAAAAGCGGTATTGAGGATTTCCCCCATACCGCTTTTTTGCCGTCTTAATACGCTTCATATATGTAAAAACTCTTGATTACACATATTTTATATGATATACTATCCTTATATAAATAAAGACAGGGCGTGTTCATACACTTCGGGCGATATAGTTTGTGGTATATCCTCGTAGACATTTAGAATTGCAGTTCTAAATGTTGTCCTGTTAGAAAAGCTGGTCTTTGCAGAGACTGGCTTTTTCAATTTCAATTCATGGCGTTATTATAATCTTTTTCTACATGAAAATCAAGGATTAATTATCTTATACCCCATATTTTTTATTGAAATGTAAATTTTACTATCAAATTTCACCTGCTAGTCGAATATTTTCACTACTTTTATTTGTTAATTTTATACAATTTACTGTAAACTATAGATAGTAAATTGTAGATTGTTTATAATTATTAGTAAATTATTTACCATCTACTATTTACAGTTAATAATTTGTAGATGATAAATTATTAACTGTAAATAGTAGATGGTAAATTATATACTATTTACTGTAAATAGTGGATGATAAACTATATACATGCTTATTCACCAATCGTTTCAAACAAGCTCATTTGCCTGAAATCCTCCAGTAAATCCTCGTCTATATCCCCAATATCCAAACATTCATTGTAAATACTCTGCAGACTACTTGCCTGTTTCCACCGATGGTTTAGCTGCATTTCCGCCCTTACGTATGCTGCAGCTATTTCCGGATACCGTTTTATATTTTCGGCAGCGTGCCGATCCGGCATCAGTACGCAGAACATGCAGCTGCACCGTCCAATGTATTCATAACATGGGTGCGGCTCCAGATGCAGCTCTCGCCCACGTTCAAACATTTTTCCTTTCTCATAATCCAGGCATGGCCTGTACCAGTGGCAGGTAAAGTCTGCTACACGCCTGGTTTTGAGAGTGGTGCTGTGGTACTCCAGCTCTGGCAGCTTTTCTCGCCCTATGCTTTCATCCCTGCGCTCTCCGGAAAGGAACAGGCATTTTGGTCCAAGCTGCTCTCTGTGATGGCGTATCCATTTGTCTGTCACCATTGTTTTTAGGTAGCTGGTACACCAGCGGTGTTTCATATCCGGAAACCGGAGACGCTCGTTTAGCAATAAACCGAGAAAACCGCGCGGATCGGCAAGCAGTACGGGCCTGATCTTTAAAAAGGCTGCTGTCTTGTAAAAAAGTGATATGTTTTCAGGGTATTCACAGCCGGTATCGCAATAAAGAAGAATTATTTTCTCTTTCGGAAAGTTTTTTAGCGCCCAGTAAAGCGTTCCGGTGCTGTCTATGCCATTGGAATAATTTACAATCACGCTGGTGTACTCCAGGTCGCTGAACAGTCCCTCCGGTGGTATGATTTTTGTTCTTGCCATACAGATACATCCTCCGTATTTTTTTCATTGCTCCCGCTGCATCTTATAAGATGCTCATGAAAGATTCCAGATAAAACGTATCTGCTACATACTTAGGTTTTCATAGTTAAAATAATGTAATACACTACGTTGTATCGTTTATGTAACACGTATATTTTCAATAAAATATTAGTACCAAAATAAAAGCCTGCTAAAAAGTACCAGACTATTGACAACTCTTTCATCCGGTCGTACACTATTTATATACCATTTTAGACGAACGTATTTAGTTCAGAAAAATAAACTTTTATACCAAAAAAATCATTGATAAATCAAACATTTTGACATATACTATAAGTGAACCAGAAAGGTTCCGTGAAGCGGCACGTATCAAGCTGTACTGCGCCTGGGCAGGTAATATACCAGGACTTTAAAGTATCCGGAAGGATGCTGCGCCCGCACCAGGGAGATACGGTGAGTCCGCGTCGGGGACTTAACATTCCGGCGACTGATTGATGCCTGGAAGGGTATCCCGGCTGACAGCCAGCATAAAACCGCTTTTTTGGATTACCGATGCGTTGGATAACTAAATGTCCAACGCATTTTTATTTTTTAAAGACAGCTATTTCTGTAGCTCAAATATTTTGGGTATTTGTAATTAATCTTTATGGCTTTCTTTTTTCCATTCATCTGATAGTTCAATTAATTTTTCCTGAATTCCATCAAATGCATGTGCTTTAAAAAGCCTTGAGATGTTTAATACATAGTGCTGATTGTTATTAACATTCAAAACAGATAGTTTTTCCAAATCATTGATATTTATTTTGGTATCATTGTAATTTGCATAAATATTTTGAACAATATGGTTATCTATAGTATCACCAACCTTAAAAAATCCAAAGTGTTTATCATCATATCTATACCGAATACTGTCTGACCTTTCCTTTACAATTTCGCCAGAGCAGAGATACAGCCCGATAAAATGAAAGATGGATTCAGTAAACCCAATACCGTTTTTTTGAAGGATTTGTTTTTTGCGTATACTTTTTAAAACAAAATCCAGAGTTTCTAATTCTATGTTATGAAATAGATGAATATTTTCTGTATCAGATTTCAGCAGCTCAAGCGCTGTTATCGCTTCTACAGAAAGACCTGTTTTTTCATTAATATCTGTCAAGGCATAAGTAGGCTTTTCAATATATCCCATTAAATAATCTGCACTGCAGTCAAAGTAATTGCAATATACAGAAAGCCATTGTACACTGATTTCTTCTGCAGAATTCTTTGCTAAATGATTCTGCAGTGATTTTTTTACGCTGTACTTTTGTTTTGTCCTTGCATCAATATTTTTTACATCATTAGCTGAATGGTATGCCAGTATGCCTGTATCAAACAGGGAAGATGCAACTGAATCAGCCCATCCGCGTTTGCTGGTATCTATTTCATTAATAGAATACAGGTATTTTAAACATTTTCCAAAATGATAATTAGGAATTTTGTTTCTCATTGATTCTCCTTTCTCTATATATAAGAATCGATTTGCGAATTAAATTTCTTGATTTTAATGTAGCATAAACGTATAATGAATGCAAGGACCAGTTGAAACGCTGACAGCGGTGGCGTCAAAATTAGAAACTGCTTTGACGGATTCCGTGTGGAAGAAAATTATATTTTAAAATATTGGAGATACATTTATGAAAATAAAAAGCCATGATAGGAAAGAGAATATATGATGAATAAAAAGAAAATTAATGACCGGAAACTAATCATAAATGAGATCAGTAAGGCTGCACAGTTATATAAAAAACATCTTGTTGGAAAAAAATTTTTATACGTTTTCGATGGCAGATACATAGAGGTTTGTTTTAAATCTGATAGTTTCAGGCATTTGACCGGAGTGGAAACCAACCTTTCAGCCAGGAGATTTTATCAGTATGCAGTAAAAAATCAGTTACAGTCTTCACAAATTTATTTTACATCCAGGCATCCATATTCACTATGTAAAAAGAAATTAAAACATATATGTGAGATTGCTGTATTGGCAAGAACAGAGAATTTCATGCTGGAGGAGATCCTGACAAATACAAAAAGCTACAGGTTTGGGACAACCAACCTTAATTTTACCCTGTGTCTGAACAAAGAGTATCATGAAAATGGACAGGAAAAAAGTGAATGTTACATAGTGGAATCACTACGGGATGAAGACTGTTTCAGTAAAAGCAAGACTGCATACGAGGTCAGCCATATTTTTTCAAAAGATAATTCAGACAAAAAATATAGTAACTTGCTTTTCATGGATAGAAGGTCAGATCTGGATATGCTTCCTGATAAAGTTATCTCGATGATTGAAGATAACCTGAAATGAAAATTCTGTATATTAGAAAAAGGGCATGCCAGAAAAATAAAAATATGATATGCCCTATATATTGTTTATGCGTCTTGTACATCCTTATTTTTTGCGCGGATGAGCGTGGATTTTGAAATTCCGGTCAGTTCTGTTACCTGCCTGTAGGAATGGTCTTGCAAAAGTCCAAGCGCGTGCTGTATCTGTTTTCTGCCATACAGACGGGGACGCCCTTCTTTGAAATCCGGCTGTCTTTTTGCGATGGCCTTTCCCTCCTGAGTGCGTTCAACTATCATGTCACGCTCAAATTCCGCAAACGCCAGCATAATGTTCCGGATCAGCTTTCCGGTCGGCGTATTGTCTAGCAGTCCCATATTCAACACATGGACTGTAATCCCCTTGTCCAGTAATGTCTGTACCAGCTCTGCCCCCTGCGATGCGCTCCGCGCTATCCGGTCCAGTTTGGTAATGACCAGTTTGTCCCCTGTCTGCAACTTATTCAAAAGCCGGTCGAGTTCCGGCCTGTGAGCCTTGGTTCCAGTAAAAGCGTCTGAATAGATCTCCTCCGCCCCGTTTTCCTTTAATGCTTTTTCTTGTGCCTCCAGGCTGTTCCCGTCCCTGGCCTGCATCTGCGTCGACACCCTGCAGTATCCGTATACCATAAATATCCACCTCACTTACGATACTAAGTTATGACACTTCCTTTCCTATTGATTTTACTGCATGCTGTTTTCAGTGTCAATACTGTTAAGTTGTGATACTTTTAGGTAAATTTTTTATTTTGTAACAGTTCAATGGGGTATTTGAATTATTACCTTATTTTCAGTAACCAATTTTAATTTTAATAATATTCTTTATTGTAGATTGATTTTCTAACCATTTCATTCACTTTATTTGTTGTTCAGATAAAACAGTTTTTTTGTGATTACATCTGCTATTTGCACTACATCTGGATGTTCACTGGTAAGTTCCTCAAGATGTTTTTGGATATTCTCCACACCTGGTTCATCCTGTTTCATTCTCAGATTGAGCTGACCGTTTACATATTCAACTATTATTTCAAGCATATACACTTGTTCGTTGGAAAGCTTTTCAAGGAGGTTTGCAGTACTCTCTGTATTCTGTTCGATGATCAGATTGAGCATAACGCCAGCATATACAGCTGCTATCTGCGTTACATTTGGGTGTTCGTTAGAAAGTTTTTTAAGGCATCTCATGGTATTCACCACATCCTGCTCATTTTGTTTAATGCTCAGATTAAACAGCCCTTTTGCTAAAAGTATAGCCATTTCGTCTACGCCCAAATGTTCGGTGTATAGCTTCTCAAGTCGATTTACAGTACTTTTCATACCCTGTTCATCCTGTCTGCGACTCAGATTGTACAGGCATTTTGCGAGTTCAGTAGCAATTTCAGTTATATTAGGGTGCTCGTTGTAGAGTTTCTCCAAACGCCAAGCGGTTTTTTCTGCACCTTGAACATTCTGTTCACAGCTCAGATTGAATAAACCCTTTGCGAAAAGAATGGTTATTTCCACCGCATCCGAATGCTTAATGTAGAGCTTCTCCAAACATCCGATTGTTTTCTCAGCATCCTTTCCATCCTGTTTGTTGCTTAGATTGAAAAAACCTTTTGCAAGCTCAGCAGTAACTTCGGTGATATCTGAGTGATCGGCGTAGAACTTTTCCAGACGCTTTACGGTTCCTTCAGCATCTTGCCTATCCTGTTTGTTGCTCAAATTAAACAGACTTCCTGCGAATGCAATTGCAATTTCTGGATTATTCGGGTATCTGGTAACAAATTTATCCAATAAGCTAACCAGTTTTTCACATTGTTCAACTGCATTACAGTAGTACGTTGCATTTAGTACATATTGCGAGTAATATAATGAGGCATTTTTAAATGAAAGAATGCTGTCCGTAAATAAAATATCCCATCGTTCAGGAAATTCGTTTAATAAATGACCAAAATCTTGGATTAGTCGTTCAAAAAATATAGCAGCAAGAACTGGGTACTTCCATATAGTTAAAATAAAATCATGGATTGTTTTTGCACGTTTTTCAAATAACCAATCAAATACAAAATACTCCCCAACTATATCGGGGCGAAGTGCTGGAAGATTGCCATTAACTATAAGTCCTATCTGATACAGAAAATCCTCAGGGAATTCAAAATAATCAGATTTGTCTTCAATAATTTTCCATATATCTGGCAAAAGTTCTGTCAGTTTCTCTACAGGTACGCCTTGAAGCGCAGTAGCTGTACATTGCAGATATATACATGCATTGTATAGTTTCTGATCCAATAAATCTGTGTGCATTACATTTTTGATAGTAAATTGGATTCTCTTTTTTTCCCTGCTGATTACATAATTAAGAATATCTGTCAGTTTCCATTGTTCAATGTCATTACTTTCGATGTAGGCATCAGTCAACAACATTGCATACAATGGGCGACACATGCTTGGATCAATGGTTTTCAGTTTCTGTAATAACATTTGACTTGATTTGTTTTCCAATACCATGCCTGATTTCGTTTTATCCTCTTGCAGGGCTAATGCATAATTTTCCATAATACTCACAAGATCTTGATCTGTTAATGGGATCAAGTTTAAAAATTTCTTTCGATAACAAGCCTCCTTTAATTTGATATAATCTCTCGGAATCTCTAAGCCAGTAAATATAAGGCTTTCAGATTCCTTTTTTATTAAAATCCCCCACTTTTTTGCCAAAAACACTTGACAAATCTATCGAAAAAATGCGGCGCTTCGCGCCTATTGATTAATAAGAACCGTCGTTCGCAGCGGCAGATATTTTTCGATTGGAGGCGTTTTTAATGTTACCTGTTAACTGTGGCAGCCATGCTGACTACCAGAATTTTGTTGTTACTAATCTTCGTAAATATTATCCTAATCCAAATGCTCTTGCCCGTTCCACCTGGGATATCATTGAGCGGTTTTGGAATCTCGATCTATCTTTTACCGATATTTTTATGGCTGATAAATATTCAAAATTCGGACCTGCTCCGCGAACTCCTTCTTGCATGCAGCGTTCTTACCTTCTTTCCATTGACTTTAAAGTCACTTCGTTAACGGAGTGGGCTGCACAGCTTAAAATGAATCCGCTTTATGCCATCCTCAGCGGATTTTCAGTAGATAACACTCCTGGCGTTGGTACTTTTTATGATTTTTTAAACCGCTTATGGGATTCTGATGATGAGCATATGTCACCACATATCCATCCGCTGAAAACTAAGGTTAAAAAGCCTAAAACAAAAGGCCCAAAAGCTGATTCTGTGGAAAAAGTTACGGTTGCTGAACTTCTTCCTGCCTTGGAAAAAACTGATTTTAAACCTGATGAACAACCTTATTCTTCTCTCTTTAAAATCTATCAAAAGGAATTCCTTGATATTTCTGTTTCCACAGGACTTATCCATGCGGATGCTTTGGCATTAGCTGGCGATGGAACTCCTGTTGTTACTTCACACAGAGAACGGAAAAAACGCATCCGCAAACGCAAAGAGAATGGTATCCATGACTGCAAATGTGACCGCTATTTTTCCCAACCTGATTGTGATATTGGATGGGATTCCTCTCGTGACCGCTATTATCACGGATACGACCTGTACATGCTTGTTGATTCACAAAGTGACTTACCGGTATTCCCTCATTTTTCCTGTGCGTCAAAACATGATTCACATGGATTCCCGCATGCTTTTTTCAGGATGAAATCATTTCTTCCTGAATACTCAGTTTCTAAAGTACTTTTAGATTCTGCACATGATGCCATGCCTTATTATCAATACTTCCAACGTGAAACTATAACACCTTTTATTGACCTTAACGGAAAAGGCGGAAGACCTCCCGTTTATAAAAACGACTTTACGATTGATAAAGACGGTGTTCCTATTTGTCCTTCCGGATTTCGTATGCATCGAGATGGTGCTGAAGTCGCTAAGGGCAGAATGAAATTCAAATGTCCCAGGATCAGTCATGCCGGTGGCTGTATTTCCTGTACCTGTGACACCCCCTGCTCAAATGCCAGATACGGACGCACCGTCCATCTGGTTCTGAAGGATAATCCAAGGTTATTTAATAATCCACCAAGAAGCAGTAAGGAATGGAAACCGGAATACAATGCGAGAACTTCTGCTGAACGCTCTAACAAGCGTGAGAAATCAGACTTTAAACCAGAAGACGGCAGACACCGCTCAACTAAGATGTGGTACTGCCGGCTCTATCACATCCTGATGTTACAGCATCTGGATGCCTGGGATCTGCCATCTGAATCCACCCTGAGAAAGTTGATTTTGGATACAGCATAATCCTATAGACTATTATATCGCATTTTTTGAAACATAGCGACAGTTATGTTTATTTCTTGTGCTCATTTTTACGTTCAAGAATAATATTTACTTTTCAAAGTTCAATGCCAGAGTTTCGCTGGCATGATCACTCAAAATTCCGAGAGATCATTATAGGATTTATACAGATGTTCTATCTGCAATTCCATCTTTAAATCCATTCTCATACCTCCTTGTTCATATTTTCTCCGTCTAAAAACACTCAGACAGGATATATGTCTATCCTACCTGAGTGTTGCGTTATACTTTCGATAAAGTTGTGTTATAGTTGTAAATTACTTGCGTTAAAGTTGCAAATTATTTTGAGCTGAAGTTTGGTAATATTTCATAAGTAATCTCCATATAGCCTTTATCAAATACTTCCTCAACATTATTGATTCCATTCTTCTGTATATCATAATACCCTTTTTCACTAAATGGAATATAATAATACTCCGCCAGCCCATATAACAGACTATCTTTTATTTCAAGAACCGCCTGTGTTCCATCTTTATTTACTACTATAGATTCTGCATCAATTTCTGTAAAACCTGCCATTTCTATAAAAAGACACAAATTTTCATATGGCATTTTCTCTGGTAAATTATCATACAGAGAAACTTTTGCTCTCCATACCTTCCCTGTAACTGCGTTCACATACATTACTATTTTCCTGCTTTGAACAGAAAATTCTACCGTCCAGAAACTATAATATGGTTCTAACTGTTTCCCTGTATTTCCTTTATGTTCTCCTACACCAAGCGTTGCTTTCGCGGAATACGGTAGCATGTCTGTTCCCTGTTCATTCCCTTTACTCCCATCCATTTCCGCAACCCAATTCTCTCCTACTTGGATTGCCTCTTCCATAGAAATCTGTCCTTGCACTGGATTATGTATAAGTTCTGTTTCTCGACTATTCCAGCATTCAATGACATCTGCTATTTGTTCTTCTGTAAGCATAAATTTGTCATGATAAGTATTTACACTTTCCTCATTTTCTTTCCATCCAGACCATGCCCTAACCGGGGACTCTACGACTGCTCTCCCGCTCTCAGTTAGCAACTGTGTCTCTCTGAACTGTAATATACCATTCATTCCCGCCATGCTGCCAAAAATAAAACAGAACGCAAGAAACAACATAAGGAAAGTATATTTAACCGCATTATTCATAGACGATTTCCTCCTGCAAAGGGAACGAAATACTAACCGCAGTTCCCATCTTTCCATCACTTTCTATCTTCATCTTTGCATTATGAATCTCTACAATTTTTGATACAAGAGCCATCCCCAGTCCTGCCCCATGCTGTTTCCTTGACCTTGACTTATCCACCATATAGAAAGCCTCCGTTATCTTTCCCAATTCTTCGAGTGGTATTCCCTTTCCATCATCTTTCATTACAATTCGATACTGATTACTTTCTTGTTTTCCACTCATCCAAAGATTTTTGCTATCGGCTTTCATGGCATTATCAGTCAGATTCAAAATTATTGTCTTAAAAAGGTCATAATCCACTTTGATACACCCGTCCTCTATATCCATATGTAATACCACTTCGGACTTTCTGCACACTAGCTCCATGCCTTGTTCCAGATTTTGAAACATCTCCTTTACAGACATCTTTTCAAGAACAAATTGCTGCTTGTCCAGCACAAATAAGTCCATCAGCTTTAATGACAATGACTCCAGTCTCATTCCCTCATTCAGTATATATCCGGCAGCACTTTTCACTTCCTCTCTCGGAAGGTCACGCTGATATAGCATATCAGCATACCCAATTACAGATGTAAGTGGCGTTTTCAATTCATGTGCAAAATTCGCTGCAAAATCTTCCTTCTGCCTTGCCATATCTGACAACTTTGCAATCTTCTCCTCTACCTGCTCTGCCATTTGGTTAAAATCGGATGCTAATTCGCCGATTTCATCTTTTCCTTTCGTGTGAATCCTCTCGGAATACTCTCCTCCTGCAATGCGCTTTGCAACCTTCCCAACTTCCTTTATAGATGCTGTAATTGCCTTTGTCAGCAGGAAGATTACCGGAAAACTGATACATAGGAGCATCAAATATATCTTCTGAAAATAAGCGATCATACTTTTCTGGTTATTTATCGCGGAACTAATATCCGTCTGCGTAATCAAATACGTCTCTATATTGCCCTGACTAACATAATCACATACAAAAATATAACTTTCTCCATCTTTTTCATAAATCTGATAAGATATTCTGTCATCCGCTCCTTCTTCAAAGAAAAGCTTTTCTGGCAACACTTCCATATTTGAAAATAGACACTCTCCATCTATTCCATATATAGCAACCGGAACCGTGAAATTATCTGCAAATGCTACATTTCCTGCTTTCTTCTCTGAAAAGAACTGCGGCTCTGAGTACATAATAGATTGCAAAATGTATTTATTATACTGAAATCCTTGAAAAGCAAATTCCTTTTCCTGCTCTACAGCATTTTCATAGGAAAAACTAATCAACAAATATCCAACCACTTGAAATGCAATGCTGAATACTACCACAAAACACAGAAATATTTTATGAAATAATTTCATTGTTCCTCCTCTAAACGGTATCCTACCCTGTACACTGTCTTTATGTATTTTTCCCAGTTCAGTTTTCTTCTAAGCCGCTGAATATGAGAATCCAAAGTACGGGTATCTCCCATAAAAACCTCACCCCAGACCTTCTCGTACAACCTATCACGGTATAAGGCAACATTCTTGTTCTGAACTAACCCCACCAATAAATCAAATTCCTTTACGGTTAAATCCACCGTTACTCCATTCTTTCTTACTGTTCGTGAAACCATATCAATTTCCAAATCTGCAAAAGTAAGCTTTCTGTTTATCTTACCATATCTTCTAAGTAATGCCTGCACACGAGCTATCAATTCCCCCACTTGAAAAGGTTTTACAATATAATCATCAGCTCCAAGCTTTAAACCCGTAATACGTTCATCTACACTTCCTTTTGCTGTAATGAATATTACGGGCGTTCCAAGCGGTTTTACATATTCCAAAAGTTCATACCCATTTATCTCCGGCAGCATGATATCTAACAGAATTAGGTCAAAAGTTTCTTTTTCGATATAATCTGCCCCTGCTTTTCCGTCATAAGCACAAAGGCAACAGTAACCTTCTGCTGTTAAATTTACTTTTATTAAATTAGCTATTGCTTCTTCATCTTCTACTATTAATATTCTTTGCATCTATACAATCCTCCATTTTAATGATTATATCACACACTTGTGACTTAGTTGTATCATAGAAGGGTAAATAATTAAAATACCGACACACATCCCTAACCCTCTTTGAATAACCTATGAATCGGTGTATCTGCCAAAGAACCACTTTTTTAAAGGAAGAATCCGTCCCTACAGAGGACTATCCCGCCTATTTTTACCCTTTTGACAAGCCTGATTTCAAAAAGAACGGTGTGGAATCGGGCTGGACTGTGACTGGCCGTGAAGGAATTGCAATCACGATGGCTATGGGGAGTGCGCCGCAAGCTGTGGCAATGGGATTGCAGAAAGAATATGTGGAAAGGTACGACTGGCTTGTGA
>CANRVD010000046.1 GCA_947643145.1 uncultured bacterium
TATAGATGAATTTATTGAATCAGTGATTAGCATTAATTTTAGACCATTCGATGAAAGTGGAGTAATAAATATTAAGGATAAGGAAAAGGTAAGTGAGTTTTTTGAAATACTTAGGAATGAAAAATATGGGTTCTTTAAATTTTATTTGACCCCATGGGACGAGGTTGGCTTTTAAGGGCATAAGAAAGCATCAGTGTTCCACTCTATAAAAGTCAAGTATTTCAATTAGCTGTCCTATGCTTGTAGAGCCGCGTGTTTTCATATCTTTTATTACTGTTTCTATATCTTTTCCTGTAATCATTGCGATGCACGCCTGGCCACAAGTTTGAAAAGTTGGTTGCATAATCAGTTCCATTTTCCGTCTTCTCCTAATCAATATACTTGCTCTTTTATATATGCCATTGTCATGTAAGGGATTAAAGTTAAGCCCTCTTTTGCCAGTATTTCCGTTGCATCAGAATTTCTTTGGATAGCACAAAGAACAAAATCGACTTTTGCGCCTGCCTCGCGCAACATATTCGCACTTTTAATAATTTGACCTCCGGTTGTAACCACATCCTCAACAATGCAAACGTTTCTTCCGCTAACCTGTGTACCTTCTGCAAACTTGCATGTTCCATACTCTTTTGCTTTTTTTCTAACAAAAGCACATTGAATTCCAGAGTCTAAACCAATCGCCGTTACAAGGGGAATTCCTCCCATTTCAAGTCCTGCTAAAACTTCAATATCTTTCGGTATCAGCTCGCACATTCCTTTTGCGATTTTGCTAAGTAAGTTTGGATTTGCTTCAAATAAATACTTATCAAAATATTCATTTGAAAACTGACCTGAACGTAATAGAAATTTCCCTTCTAAATGAGCCTGCTTATATATCTCTTTCGCTATATCACATTTCATATGAATCTCCTTCCGTTTTTGTCAAATACTTCGATTTGTACCTCTAACAGAATACCACAATCACACTCATATTTCAATCAAATTACTTCGGCGGTTACATATCGCAGTTTTTACTCGTCTAAATTCCCGGTTACATTCTGTCAAAAGCCTCGATGTAGCACCACTACACCTATGTTTTTGGCAGATGTATCCGAAAATTTATACTTCATAAAATCATGCGATAGTTAACTTCCGAAGTAATATATGACTTGTAAAGATAGGAAAATTTTTGTAACATAAGGTAAGGGATGGCCAGGCATATATAAGGAGGAATTGATTATGGAGTATCATGTATCAGTATTGGGAAATGATAGTGATTCAGGAACAGGTACGGAACCATTCCGTACGATTTCAAAAGCTGCAAAGGTTGCAGAGGAGGGCGACAGGGTTATTGTTCATGAAGGTACATATCGTGAATGTGTGCGGCCTAAAAATGGTGCCCGCATGGCTCTGGGAAGAATTGTATATGAAGCAGCAGAAAATGAAAAAGTAGTGATAAAAGGTTCTGAAGAGATAAAGGAATGGGAAAAAGCAGAGGATGGTATTTGGAAGAGCATAGTTTCAAATACCATTTTTGGAGATTACAATCCATATGCAGAGATTATTGAGGGCGATTGGTTTATGGAGCCTGTTGGAAAGCTGCATACGGGACAGGTTTACATCAATGGAGTGGCATTATCGGAGACGGACAGTAAGACGGAAGTGAAAGCCTCTGAGATGAAATGGACTGCTGTAGTGCAGGATGAGGTTACTGTTTTTTATGCTAATTTTGGCAAGCGGAATCCAAATGAAGAAGTGACGGAAATCAATGTACGTCAAAGCTGTTTCAGACCGGATACAGCAGGTACGAATTATATAACAGTACGGGGATTTGAAATGGCGCATGCGGCATCGCAGTGGGCACCGCCTACTGCCGAGCAGGGAGGAATGTTATGTGCAAACTGGAGCAAGGGCTGGATTATTGAAAATAATATATTACATGATGCAAGATGCAGTGCAATCAGTGTAGGAAAAGATAAAATATCAGGGCATAATCTGTACAGCCGTTATCACAGAAAACCCGGTTACCAGACACAGCTTGAAACGGTTTTTCTAGCCAGGCATCAGGGATGGAGTAAGGAAATGACAGGCTCCCATATTATTCGAAATAACACGATTTATGACTGTGGACAGAATGCGATTGTAGGAAATATGGGCGGTGCATTCAGCGAGATTTATGGAAACCATATCTACAATATTGGAAATAAACATGAATTCTTTGGATTTGAGATTGCAGGCATTAAGCTGCATGCAGCGGTTGACACATATATTCATAACAACAATATTCATGACTGTACGCTTGGTACATGGCTTGATTGGCAGGCACAGGGAGTACGGCTTAGCAGTAATCTTTATTACCATAACGAAACGGATGTCTGGATAGAGGTAACGCATGGACCGCATATGGTAGACAATAATATATTTGCATCAAAGCAGAATTTAATCAACGCAGCCCAGGGTGGTGCGTATGTGCATAATCTGTTTTGTGGTGCGATTCACAGATATGATGTCCGCAACCGTTCTACGCCGTATCATTTCAGCCATTCTACAGAAATTATGGGAACTGCTGTGGTATATGGCGGAGATGACAGGTTTTATCATAATATCTTTTTTGGCACCACCGAGGAAAATGAGTGCTGGAAATTAGGGACGGCAATATATGACGGCTCACCTGTCAGTATGGAGGAATATGTGTCGCTTGTTATGAAAAATGGCAGGGGAGATATCGAGAATTATCAGGATGTGCGCCAGCCGGTATATATTTCAGGAAATGCGTATCTTCATAAGGCGAAACATTTTGAGCGTGAGAAAGATTATTTTTATTCAGAGGAGGATGCAGAGATAAGAATAGTGGAAACAGATGGAAAAGTATATCTGGAGATGGATATGCCTGAAATAACAATAAATACGAAAATTATTACAACACATAACCTTGCACTGCCGCGAATCAGCGAGGCTTCTTATGAAAATGCGGACGGAACGCCGATGTTCATAGATAAAGATTATGCAGGTAATGAGAGAAGTGATTCTCCTGCCACAGGCCCTTTGGAAGTGCTGAAAAAGGGAAAACAAAAGATATTGGTATGGTAAGCAGATTATAGAGGGGAAGGTTGTTTGCGTTACAAAATTTGCCATTTACGAATATGTGCTTGAAGAGAGGAGTAGAATTTAGTTTAATGAATTATAGTTACTGCTGTTGACGGATGGAAGTGTAAATGAAGAAAAAATTTTGTAACGCAAATAGATATGCAGTTTTATTGGTTTTTGGGATTTTTTTGGCTGGCTTTTTGCAGAAAAGAAAAAAGAAATCATCTCTGCAGAGAGCGATGATACAGGAAAGTTATCAGGCTTTGGAGCAAAATGTAAACCGGACAAATGCAATAGGGCATGAGGTGAAAAACCAGATTATGGTGATGTCCCTTTTGTATCAGGAGAAAGATTATGAAAGGCTGGGGAAATATTTGCAAAAATTATCCCAGATGTCATCGGAAATAAGGCGGCTGCAATTTTGCAAACATCCTTTAACCAATATGATTCTTCGGGGTTATTCTGCCAGAATGGAGAAAGCAGATATTGACTTTCAGGTACAGGCTGCTTTGCCGGAACAGGTTGGCATAGAAGAAGAGGATTTGACCAGTTTTTTGGTAAATTTATTAAATAATGCCCTCGAAGGAAGCAACAAATCATCGGCTTCCCAAAAGCGTTATGTAAAGCTGCGTCTGCATCTACAGGAAGGTTACTTTGTGATATCCTGTGAAAATTCCTATTCGGGGAAGATTCAGGAAAGGAAAAACGGAAAGATTAAAAGCAGTAAGAAAGATAAATTGTCTCATGGCTATGGCATACGGAGGATGGAGCAGATTGCAGGAAAGTATCACAGCATTCTGGATATTACCTATACAGATAAAATCTTTTATGTACGTACCGCATTAAAAATGATTCAGATACCGGACAAAATCGCTTTGTAACTGGATTTGGTAATTCCGTCCAACCGGAAGAATGTCGCCGCTTTTGAGTTGCAATTTTGTTCGTGAAATATCTGAAATCCAGTGAAGATTTACAAGATAGCTTTTATGGCAGCGGGAAAATCTGTTTGAAGGAAATATATTTTGCGCATTGGCTAATGTCATATGGATGGATAAGGTTCTGTCTGAAAGATGAATATGTAATGTATGGTTCATGCTTTCAATAAAAATAACGTTTTCAGTATCCAGTGAAATATACCGGCTGCCGGATTTTAAGATAACTGTTTTTGATAAATGATTTCGTTCCAAATCAGTTTGAATTGCAGTGGCAAGTTCGTTGCGGCTGACTGGTTTGAGCAGATACCAGAGCGGCTGGACGGTATATCCTTCTAAGAGATAGTCCTCATGTGCAGTAATAAAAATAATACTAATTAGATTTTGTCTGCTTCGCAATTGTTTTGCAAATTCCATACCGCTGACCCCATCCATTACAATATCTAAAAGTAATAAATCAAAATCAGACGGTCTGTTGTAAAGAATCTTAGTCAGGGAATCTGCGTTCTTGAATGTTTCAATCTTATAAGAAATATTGATTTCATCCAAAATCTCAGCACATAAATCGTGCAAGTGTTCTAATATTTTTGTTTCATTTTCACATATGGCAATTTGATACATAATTTTGTCCTTTGCTATCTTACCTTTTGGTACTAGCATCATTATATTGCATTTTGGTAAAAATTCAAGAAAGTTTGCTATCCTTTCTTTTGTTGTTTACGACAGAAAGGTTGTTGTTTGTGCTACGGATATTGCACAGAAATTTATGGAAAAGTATCATATAGAATAAGCAGGATTCTTGTAGAACGGAGGTGGAATATGTCGAAGATAGCGATAGATAATATACGTGACCAAACGAATAATGCCGTTCTGGATATTGAGACAGAGACAGGGAAAAAAACAACGTTTGTCTGTCAGTTTAATCCAGATGAGTTAAGTATTAGTACACAGGGGCATTTTTCTACACAGGAAAGGACAGGAAACGATAAGCCGATTATCCAGTATCTGGGCGGAACCAGTTCTACTGTAAACCTGAATTTATTTTTTGATACCAGTGCTTCCTATGAAGTGGGGGAGAATATGGACAAACCAGTCAGAAAGGAAGCGGACGATGTCACAAAATATACAAATGTGTTGATGGATTTGGTGTCAATCGAAGGAAAGCTTCACCGTCCTCCTAAGGTGACCTTTAAGTGGGGGTCTTTAAGCTTAACAGGCTACGTAAATGATGTGAAAGTAAACTATACCATGTTTGAAATGGGTGGGAAGCCAGTGCGAGCGCAGGTAGGACTGACGCTGATGGCGCCAAATGTGATAGAGCTGGATTCAAAAGAAGCAAGTCCGCCGGAGTCACCAGACCGTACGAAATGTATTGTAATGACAGAGGACAGCAGCTTGTGGAGTATTGCAAATCAGGAATATGGGGATAGTGCTTACTGGCGGGAAATTGCCAAGGCAAATGGGATTATGAATCCGCTAAATGTACCAGTAGGAACTTATTTGAAGGTTCCGGCATTGCATTTATAATTTTAGCAAAGCGAGGATTCTTTATGGCAGATTTAATGGCGGAAACATATACATATGAGGACTTGAGACGAAAATATGATGATTTTTGCGTACCGCTGATTCGGATTAAAATGAATGGTACCGAATTAGTCAGTACAATGAAACTGTCAATTCTTGATTTGAAGGCAACGTTGTCTTTAGAGGCAGCCAGTACGGTGGTTTTTCGTTTGGGAGATATTTATGATATGGAAAGCCATTCCTTTGATAGTGATGTAAAGAATAAATTTACGCCAGGAAGTATTGTGGAGGTGGAATTAGGGTATCAGTCATCTGCACAGAAAATATTTAAAGGGTTTGTGGCAATGATTGGAGCGGAGTATGGGAAGATTCCGGCAATGGTAGTTACCCTGATGGATGTCAGGAGGCTTATGATGTTAAGCGGAAGCAGGCAGTTATTGTATGATGTGAAGAACTACTCTGACGCAGTGAGAAAAATTATGGGGAGTTATTCAAAGCTTTGTTCTTTAAAGATGGATGCGACAAGCGATGAATTAAAAAAACCGGTATCCCAGATGCAGAATGATTATCTGTTTATCACAAAGGATTTAATCCAGTCAGGGAAAGTGGACAGGGAATTTTTTGTATTGGGAGAGGAAGCATATTTCAGGACACCGCGTAAGGTGGCAAAGCCGGTCATGACAATGGTGTATGGAAGAGAGCTTTATTCTCTAAGACTTCAGGAGGAATTTTTGGATTTGAAGATAGAGGTATCGGGATATAATCCGGTGGAGCAGGAAATGCTTATGGGAGAGAAGAAGATAGAGAAACCGGCAGGACAGAAGAAACTGTTGTCGGAAACACCTGTGTATACGGTATCTGCTCCGGATGCGGATTCGCAGGCAAAAGTGAAGGCGCGTGCGGAAGCGCTTGCAGCAGGGAAGAAATGGAGTACATGCAGTGCGTGGGGGGATACGGTAGGATTGCCGGAGCTGGTACCGGGAAGGTATGTGGAGGTGAAGAACCTCGAAAAAGATTTGGGAAATCACAAGTATTATATAAAAGAAGTAATCCATGAGATAAATAGTGAGCATTTTGGCACGTCATTTGAGGCAGGAGGCTGGATGTAATGGGGATTTTTGATGGATTGATGCCCGTGGGAATGGACAAGGAGATTTACAGCGTTACCACCGGACTGGTAAGGGATAACTGGGACAAGGAGCATCCGGGAATGATAAAGGCAGAGTATTTTCTGGGGACGTCTGGAAGTAATGTAACAGGCTGGATACCGGTTGCGGCGCCATATGCATTTAAGGAATGCGGGGTATATATGCTGCCTGAAATTGGTTCGGAGGTTATTATCGCCTTTAATATGGGGGACAGAAATTGCCCGTTTGTGATTGGAAGTCTCTGGAACCAGAAAAATACGCTTCCGAAGGAGACGGCTGTAGAGAAGAATACCATCAAAAGAATAAAAACAAAGGGAGGCTGCGAAATTATTTTTGATGACGAGGAGGGGAAGGAGTCGGTTCTGATTCAGACACCAGAAGGGCTTCATTTAAAAATAGAAGATGAGAATCAGAAGATTGCAGTGCAGGATAAGGATGGCAAAAATGGAATGCTGCTTCAGGCAAAAGAAGGCAGCCTGACTATTTGCGCAGAGAAGAAGATAACCCTGAAGGTGGGGAATGAGGAGATGTTTACACTGGATGGAAATTCCAAAGCTGCCACACTTAAGGCAGGAAAAGTGAAGGCAGAAGCCTCTCAGGGACTGGAGCTTAAGGGACAGAATACAAAGCTTGAGGGAAGTATGTTAGAAGTCAAGGGACAGAGCAGCTTAAAAGTACAGTCAGGTGGTATTGCTGAGATAAAAGGAGCTATGGTTAAAATCAACTGATGCAGGATTATTTGTGCCAGCAAAGCTGGAATGATTGGAAGGATGAAAGAAAAGGGGGATTGATGATGGAGCAGGGCAGTCCGCAGGCATTTTTAGGAACCGGATTTAAGTTTCCGGTACAGGTAGATGAAAATACGGGACGGATGGCTACGATATCCTATGAAGAAGATATTAAAGAAGCTATCTATATTATTTTGATGACGAAAAAGGGAGAACGGCTGCGAAATCCAGATTTTGGCTGTGGGATTCATCAGTACACTTTTGAGGTGTTAGATTATACAACGGTCAGTGCAATGAAGCGTGAGGTAGAATATGCTTTGGTACATTGGGAACCACGGATTCAGGAAATCAGGGTAAAAGTTGATACAGAGCAGGAAGAAGGCATGGTGCTGATTGAAATCGGCTATGTTGTCAGGAAAACAAATAATCCATTTAACCTTGTATTTCCATTCTATATGAATGAGGGGTTTGGGGGCGAATAGATGGGCGGATGGAGAAAGGAAGAGATTCTGCAGCAAATTCAGAGGAAGGCCCGCAGTTATACTCCGGAATGGCGTTTTGATTTGGAACAGCCTGATATTGGAACAGCCCTTGCTTTTGTCTATGCCGGAATGTTTGAAGGGACACTCAGGCGGTTTGAAAAAATACCTGAAAAAAACAGAATTGCTTTTTTGAATGAGCTGGATGCAAAGCTTTTGCCAGCAATGTCTGGGGCAGGATATGTATTCTTTAAAATGGTGAATGAGGAGGTGGAGGGAGTCGGACTAGAGGCTGGGACAGTAGTATTGGCAGATGTGTCGGATTTGCCGGAAGGGCAGGTGGAATTTGAAACGACAGATGATTTATATGTAACGCCAGCCGTTATATCGCGGATTTACCAGACCTGCGGAAGCAGGGACCAGATTTGCAGAATCTATCAGAATGACGTAGAAGAGAAAAAAGTCTGGCCGGTTACTTTTTTTTCGAACCAGTATCCAAACCTGCAGGAGCATATCCTGTATCTTTCACACAGTGTGCTGTTTGGAATCTGCGGTGAAGGCAGTATCCAGATGGAATGGCGGATTTTAGGAGATACCAGACAAAGTGAGGAATATTTAGAAGTGTTACAAAAGAAAGAAGTGGCTGTTTTTGAGTATTATTCAGAAGATGGCTGGAAACGCTTTTGGCGGCAGGAGTTATCAGAGGGAACACTTCTGTTTCAGAAAACGGAGGAACAGCCTGCTTTTTGCAGGACAGAACTTGCGGGAGTGTCTGATTTCTGGATTCGATGCAGAATTTGGAAGCAGGAGATGTTTGACAGGATGCGCCTTAGCAGCATAAAACTTACCAGCAGGAATCAGGGAATTTTACCGGATACCATCTATGGTGCGGGGGAAGAATGTAATATTCATGAATATTTTCCTTTTGGGGAACGCCTTGATTTGTACAGTGAGGTTTATTTTGGCTGTCAGGAGGTGCTTAGCAAAAGCGGTGCGCAGATTACACTTTCCTTTGGAATTGATTTTGTACGAATTCCGCTGGATGGCGAGAAAAAACAGATAGAGTGGGAATGGGTAATGAAAAAAAGTGATTTCAGGCCGGATATGGAATTTGATGTCACAATTGAGGCTGTTATCTGGGAATATTATAACGGTTCCGGCTGGACGAGGCTGTTTCAGGAAAATGGCTATCAGAAGATTTTTTCTGCCGAAAAGGGAGTGATGGGGCAGTACCAGGCGATGGAGTTTACCTGCCCGGAGGATATGCAGCCGGTGTTAATCAACGCAGCAGAGGCCTATTACATCCGGGCTAGGATTACGAAAATCAATAACCTTTATAAAATGACGGGAAATTATATTGTACCGTTGCTTAGAAATACTTTATTTCGGTATCAGTATACAGAAAGCAGGATGCCTGAGTATGTTGTACTGGAAAATAACATGGACAGGCTTTGTATGCCCGGACCTGATTTTTTTGCAGGGGAGGAGGTGCTTCCGTTTACAAGAACAGAAGTTAATGAAATGGCGGTTTATTTTGGATTTGGAACAGCGCCGGTAGGAAATCCACTGAAAATACTTTTTTTACTGGGAGATACTGATGAACAGAGCCGCAGGCAGCTTTTGTGGGAGTACTGGAATGGAAGCCATTGGAAAAACCTGAATCGGATTGATGAGACAGAGAATTTTTCGAGGACAGGGATAGTGACATTTTCCGGTCAGCCGGATAGCAGAAAAAAGAAACTGTTTGGTGAGGAAAAATACTGGCTGCGTGCCAGAGATGTCTCTGATGCGTATTTCGATACAAAAGAAGAGTTTCTTCCGGTAATCAGGGGAATTTATATGAATGCCACAGCTATCCGAAATGCAGCAGGAGGCGGGGAATATACCAATCTGAAAGAAGGAATGGTCAATAAAATGAGTCGTTCTGCCGGTTTTATCCGGAAGGTCAGCAATCCTGAGGCTTTAGTGGGTGGTTGTGATGTAGAAACATTGCAGCAGGCAGTCCGCAGAAATTCGGCAGCGCTAAGGCATCAAAACAGGGCGGTCGTTCCAAGAGATTATGAAGAGTTAGCAGGGCTTGCATGCAGAGAGATTCAGTCTGCAAAATGTTTTACCGGATATGACGCCAAGGGAGAGCCGCTTCACGGAGCTGTGACGCTTGTGGTTCTGCAAAAGGCATTTCGGCAGAGCGGGACAGGATTTCATAGGGTGAAACAGCAGATTATAGATTATATGCAGGATAAGATTAGCCAGACACTGCTTGATAACCAGAAATTTTTTGTGGTGGAGCCGGTCTTTGCAGAGCTTTGTGTCTATGCGGAATTATCCGTCAGGGATTTTAACAAAGTGTTTGCAGTCAAAAAAGAAGTGCTTGGGAGACTTGAGGATTTTTTCCGTCCTGCAGGTGAGACGGATGGCGGATGGGAGATAGGCACTTTTCCAGATAATATGCAGATTCAGAATGCGATAAATGATGTGCCTGAAATTGTATCTATTCGAAGCATTATGTTAACAGCATATACCAGAAGCGCAGCCGGACGCAGGGAAGTTGATGTGGAAAAGATAAAAAAGAGCCGTTATGTTTTGCCGGTAAATGGCATCCATGAACTTGTGATTACAGTCAATACACAATGACAGGAAAGAAGGGAGGGATAAAAGCTGTTACCAGAACTTTTGTTAGATGATGAGAATTATAAGGACATCCTGGAGGAAGCAAGAAATACGGCAATCAGCATATATCCAGAGTGGACAGATTACAATTACCACGACCCGGGAGTTACTTTACTGGAGTTATTCGCATTTGTGAAGGAAAGCCAGCAGTATTTTCTAAACCAGATAGGGGAAGAAAACAAAGCAAAATATCTAAAGCTTTTAGGTGTAACAAGAAGAAGCAAAATGGCAGCAAAAAGTCTTGTGAAGTTTCAAACGGATGAGAATCAGGTTCTTCATAAGAAAAGTAAGTTAGGAGCCGGGAATTTATGTTTTGAAATTCAGGGGAGAAAGCAGTTAATCGGTGGGGATATCAAATCCTGTTCTGCTTTTCGGGGGGAGCAGTTAACCGGGTATCTGGATAAGGGGCAGATGGAATTTGGCCATAGCCTGGGTTTTCGTCCTTTTGGAAGGAAACCAAAGCAGGAAGATACATTTTATATTTGTTTTGACAGACCGCTGCCGGAGCATACGGCACTTGATTTATACATAGAGGTTTTTAAAGAATATCCGGTCAAAAGAAATCCATTGGGGGAGGGAGCGTTTATACCGCTGGTGGATTTGGATTTTGCCTGCTATACAGAAAAGGGATGGGAACAGCTTACGGTAATCAAAGAGGAGACATACGGTTTTCTATTTGATGGTTTTATAAGGTTTAGGCTGCCGGAGAAAATGGAGCAGGTCAGTGTTCATGGGGAGGAGGGGTATTATATCTGCGCCACTTTGCGGAATGGGATATATGATGTTGCTCCGGTACTGACACAAATCAGCATGAATATCTGTGAGGTGCGGCAGTTTGATACCATGATCGAATATCAAATCGTTCCGCAGTCGGAATCAATAGAGTTCGAATCAGAGCTTGCCATAACCGGACGGAGTGACATGTGGCTGCGGATAGGAGAAATCTATTATCCGGCAGAAGGCTTTCAAAAGGAGATTCGAAAAGAGGATGGAATCGTACATCTGTTTTTGGAGGATAGGAGGGCAGGGCAGGCAGAAGAAGTGCTTGTAGTCAATACCGCATTAGGAATGCTTTATCGTGCGCCGGCATATGAGGGAAATGGTTTTCCGTATCAGAAGATTGATTTGGAAGACTTACAGGTGGATTATGATTCCCTGCAGTTACTGGTGCAGGACGTGGAGCATAAAGGCGGCTGGCGGATGTGGAAAAAAGTTAGGGATTTTGGAAAATCCACACCAGAAGATATGCATTATGTATTTGATTCCAGACGGGGTGTCATACAGTTTGGGGATTGTATCCATGGAATGGCACCGGAGGGGGAAATCATATTAATCGGTTATGCGCGGACGATGGGAAGTGACGGCAACGTCAGGCAAGGAACAATTAACCATTTTCTAATGCCTTTGAATACGGGAATAAAGCTGCATAACATCTGTGACGGATATGGGGGTCGGGAAGAGGAGACACTGGAGGAATGCTTCCTGCGCGCAAGAACAGGATTAAGAAAGCCGGATTGTGCCGTAACGGGAGGCGATTATGAGGAATATGCCAAAAAAACACCGGGATTGATGATAGAGGGTTGTAAAGTGCTGCAGATAAAGGATATCCGCCGATTTGTCAAAAAGGTAGATGAAACAGCAGTGTATTTGGTGGTAAAACCGTACGGTCAGGAGGAGGAAGGAGAGATTGGCAATGGATTTTATCTGAATATCAGAAATTATCTGGAGAGGTTTCGGTTAATCGGAAGCAGAATCTATATCTTTCTGCCGGAGTATGTATATGTGGAAGTATATGTGGAAGCGGTAGTGAAGCCGCAATACCTTCATTACAGGGAACGGCTGGAAGGGGTTGTACGGGGGTTTTTTGACGGATACCGGAGTCGGTTTGGCGGAATGGTGGGTTACAGTGAGTTGTATGGCTGTATTGACAGGCAGGAATATATTGCCGGAATCCGTTCTCTGAATCTGGATACCAGAGGAAATGGTGTCAAACGTGATAAGGATGGAAATATTCTTTTGTCACCAAATGCTGTTGCCTTGTTAAAGAATGTCAGATGCTCTTTTGTTTTTGGTTGACACAGAAATGGGGTAAATATGCAGGAAATACTAAAGTATTTTATTTTTAATAAACCGCTTGATTATCTTCGTGGGTATCTGTATCAGATGGAGGTGGATGCGGCGGGGCTTCATGTGACAGCAGTTACCGGGGAAAAGGCAGTCTTTTTGTCTAGGGTTTTAGACAGCAGAGAGGAAGAAATGGACTGGCACCGTCTGGAGATTCAGGGAAATGAACGGGAGGAGGCAGCATTCAGGCTTTCTGTCTATTCCAGTAATAATGCTGGTTTTTTATATGAGGAAAAGGAGACAGCCTGGGAGGATTTGATTCGCAGGGAAGATATTTCGGTAGAAGAAAAATGCCGCTGTATGGCGCCGTATCTTAGGAAGCAGGTAATCAGCATGGATGATGTGCTGCTTCATGAGGTAAGAGGGCGCTATCTATGGATTATGTTAGAGATGTACCAGCAGAAGGAAAACATAGCGCTTCACGATATGAAAATATCATTTCCAAGACAGACCTGGATGGAATATTTACCGGAGATTTACAGGCAGGCAGATGATAAAAAAATGTTTTTGGAGCGGTATCTTGGAATCTTTCAGACAATGTATGAGGATTTAGGGCAGAGAATACAGGAAAGTGCGCAGCTTTTTGATATGGAACTTGCAGAAGGTAAATTTTTAAACTGGCTGGCAGAATGGATTGCGATTGAGGAGAGTTATATCTGGTCAGAGGAGCAGTTACGTCGTTTGCTGGCAGATGGCATATCACTATATAAACGACGTGGAACGAGACAGGGTGTGATTGATTTTGTCACGTTATATACCGGAGAAAGGCCCTTTTTGCTAGAGGCCCATCAGCTTCAGTATTTTCGGAAAGACAGAAAGCAGGCAGAACGGCTGCACCGGCTGTACGGGAGTAATCCCTATTCCTTTACCGTACTGGTGCGGGAGGAGGTGTTGCATTCCGTACAGAAGCAAAAGACACTAATTCAGATAATAGAAGGAATCAAGCCGGTACATATGGAATTGAACCTGGTAATGATTAAGCCATATATTTTTTTAGATGGCCATTCCTATCTGGGAGTAAACAGCATTTTGGGAAAATATACAGATATGGCTTTAGATGGACATTCCGTGATCCCGTTTACATTTGTTGGGGAGAAAGTTACTGTGAATAGTAACGCTAGAAAAGCAGTACAGAAATGGAGACATAGATGAAAAATTCAACGTATTTTCCTTTTGAAAGGAACAAGTATTTCTATGGAAAACTCTTATCCGTAGATGATTTTGAGTTGGAGCAGCGGTACATGAATGACAAAAGGCGCATGCTGAACCGCTTCCTGCATGGAACAGGAGTAGCCGCAGGACTTTATGTTGTACAGATGGATGAGCAGACCGTTTCGGTTGAAATGGGTTTTGCACTTGACAGCAGGGGGCGTGAAATTGTAATAGATACGCCAGTTATACGTAAATTGCCATTGATTGATGGCTTTGAAGTATGCTGCAGGGATGATGTGGGTTATGTGTATCTTTGCCTGGAGTATGATGAAACGGAAACAGAACGTGTACATAATATTTCCGGTACGATGTCAGCCACAAGGGAGCTTGGTGATATGGCGTTTTCCAAAATCAGGGAGGGATACCGTCTGTTTCTTACCAATCAGGAACCAGAGCAGCCTATAATATCAGCCTCTGCCTTGTATCAGGAAGCACAGACCGTCTGGCAGTCAGAAGAAATTAAAATCATACAGATTATGCCACGCTATATGCAGGCTGGAACTTTTGGCGTATTGATTATCCAGGTGGAAAATCTGGGACGTGGGAATTTATCTTTTTCGTATGAATTAGTCTTAAACAGCCTGCTTTCGGAGGGGCAGGCAGTGATTCGGGTATCTTTTGACGAAATGCTCTTTGAACGTACCGGAAGGTATGAAATCCGGTATCCATTGCAGGCATCCGAGACAGCAGGTGTGGAGGGGACGGCGGCGCTGGTTCCTGAATCGGTTCATGTATCCCTTTCCGGTGTTGCGGATGAGGTCAGGTTTTCCTGTTGTTCTTCTACCAAAATTGTCAGGGAAGAAGCGAAGGAGGCATTGATTGCCGACTATTACAAAACTGCTATGGAAAAGATTGCAAGAGATGGCGCTGCCTGTCCGGTGTATCTGGCAAAAATTTTTCTGGTAAAGACAGCAGACACGTATATTATTGACAAAGTAAAAAATGTCCCTTTTGGCCAGTATGTCTGGAACAACGTGCTGGAATCAGCAGTGGGGCAGTTGGTGAGAAGGGAATTAGCAGATTCAGGAGCACATAAGAAAACAGGGCAGGAAACAGAGCAGGGAGGAAGAGGGGAAAGAAAGAATGGCGTACAGATTGCGCAGGGAAGTACAGGCATTGTACTGGGAACCGGACAGCGTGGCGGTAAGTTCTTTTCTAGTGAAATTGTACACGGACTGGGGCTTGGCAGAGTGACGATTATCCTTGGACTGGAAAAAAAAGACGGCAGTGTGGTCTCTGGTTCTTCGGAAATCTTTGAAGAAGAGGAGAGGTCTGGAGTGGATGCGGAATTAGCTGCCTGCCAGAATCCAAATAATGGCAGCTTTATCATTGGGCTGCGCCTGCTTACTGCAACGGTAGAAGAAATGGTTACGGTTCACTGGACTGCTGTCAGGGATATGGCGGAGCTTGTGCAGGAAAAGAGCGACAGACGTATCTTTATTAAACCCAATTTATTGGAACTTACGGTGCGCCAGTCCTACCATCTGGAAGCAGTCTGTGAAAATATGGCAGAAAAGGCGGTACGGTGGAGTGTAAAGGATGAGGGCGGTTCCGTGGATGCCAATGGATTGTATACGGCGCCAAACCTGCCCGGAGTTTATGAGATTGTGGCACAAAGTGTGGCATTTCCAGAGGTAAAGGCTTCTATTTTTGTGATTGTACGGGAGGCATAAATAAAACATGATAATACAGACGCTTGGGAAAAAATATGTGGTGATAAAATACTGTTCTTCCAACAGTAGAATGGAGCGGTTTCTCTGCAAGGAGGAGTCGGATGGAAGGTGCTACACCGTGATACGGATGAAGGACAGGGACTGGATTACAAAGACAATGGAATTTCTGATAAGGGAAATGGAGAATGAGAGCTTTACCGACTTAAGCTGCTGTTTTGCCGGAGAAGAATATTTTCATGTGGTACTGGCCTATACAGAGGGGATATCCTTGCAGGAAAAGTTAGACAATGAAATCTGCTCTTTGGAGGAGCGGCTGGCAGTAGGAAGGCATCTTTTGGAGCGCATTATGTTACTGGATATGTCGGATTACTTTTTGCAGGAATGTTTAAATCCGGCGCATATTGTGGTTTCGCCGGATTTGGATGTTGCATTTACTTACGAGTTAAATACTATTTTTCAATACGATAGATTTGGCTTTGAACAGGTACGACGCCGGCTTTTACAGGTGATGGAGATTTTGTTTGAAGGTGAGCTGAAAAAGAAAATGCTGCCACCGTTAAATCATTTTTGCGATATGCTTCAGAAGGCAGAATGGAAGGATGTTGTGGAAATCTTCCGGCAATACCGTGAGATGTACCAGAAAGTGCTTTCTATGGCACCAGAGGAGATGGAACTTCCTAATACCCGAATATTTCGCGTTTGGGAACGGCTTAGAAGGCTTATTGCACCACTAAAAAAGATAATGGCTCTGCTGCTGCTTATGTTTGCGGTACTCTATCTGATTTATACAGTACAGAAATCGGTGGAAACATCCGCGGAGAAAAAAGCATTTGATTCGATTGGAACTTTGGAAATAAGGGATTAGAGGGAAGGAGGAAGCAGGTGGTATGAAATTTTCCCGACAATTTAATTTTTATCGGTCTTTACAGATGCTGTTAAAAAAAATCGTATCTTTTTTCTGGACACCAGTGCAGTTAATATACCAGAAACTGGTAAAAATGATCAGTCCCACTACGATTGTAGGAAAGGTATCGAAGGATATCAAAAAAGAGGTAAAGGATGTGGGCAGAAAACCGGATTCCCTTACCGGATATTATCTGTTTGGAAGCCAGTATATTGCAAAAAAAGTAATATATCTGTGCCTGCTTGTTTTGGTGATTGGAGCAGCGCTGTTTGTACAGTTTGGTTTTCCGTGGATTCAGTCCAAATTTCTTACGAAGACGTTTGTGGTTAATTCGGCGGATATGTCAGGCTACACAGGCAGGGTACGGCTTCTTGCAAGTGACACAGAAAAAACGGTTCTTTTTACGGGTCGGATGGAAGAAGGCAGGATTACCGGAAGCGGCACATTGTATGACTATAATGGCAGCAGGATGTATCGGGGGAATTTTCTGATGGAAATGTATGAAGGAGATGGAGAAACCTTTTACCCAAACGGACAGACCTGCTATAAAGGAAAGTTTTTGGCGAATCAGTACGAGGGAACGGGAACGTTATATTACCGGAACGGGAATAAGCAATATGATGGGGAATTTGTGCAGGGACTCTATGAGGGGAAGGGTAAGTTATATTATGAAAATGGTGTTTTAGAGTATAAAGGTGGATTTACTGCAGGTGCTTATGAGGGGAATGGCGAATGGTATGATGCAGATGGAAATCTTGTGTATGAGGGGAATTTTTCAGGAGGCAGAAAAAGCGGGGAAGGAAAACTTTATGAGCAAGGGAAGCTGGTTTATGATGGTATTTTTGATAATGATGCATTGGTAAGCGGAAGCGTTATCCTGTATGACGAGGAAGGAAAACTGGCATATCAGGGGGAAGTGGCAGAAGGAAAATATCACGGAAAGGGAAAGAAATATCTTGCCGGAAAACTGCTTTATGCCGGGGAATTTGTGGAAGGTGTTTATGAAGGAAACGGCAGACTATATGATGATGCCGGAAAGATTTTATATAAAGGCGAATTTGCAGCGGGGGTGTATGAGGGAAAGGGAACCTTATATTTTAATGGAAAGAAAATATATATCGGTGAGTTTGCGGAAGGAATGCGCTCTGGTAAGGGAAAGGAATTAGAAAAAAAGAAGCTGCTCTACGAAGGGGAATTTGCGGAGGATGTGCGCCAGGGAGCTGGACGGGAGTATACAGAAGATGGGATTTTGCTCTATGACGGGCAGTTTAATCAGGGAGTTTATGAAGGGGAAGGAAAGCTCTTTGACAGTGAGAGCGGAAAACTGGTTTATGAGGGCGAATATTATCAGGGAATGTATGAAGGTGCCGGAAAACTTTATAATCCAGAGAAGGAACGGCTGCTTTATGAAGGTTCCTTTCATGCAGGAGTTTACGAAGGAGAAGGGAAACAGTATGCAGCAAATGGAATTCTTCTTTATGAGGGGGAATTTATGAAGGGAAAGTTTCATGGCAGGGGCATTTTGTATAATCCAGCGACAGGGCAGATCGTGTCAGAGGGTACGTTTATCAAAGGAAAATTTGTATCCCAAAAGGAAAGTGTGAAAGAAAGCAAGATTTCTTAAGGCACGAAAAAACCGTGCCAAAGAAAATCTAAGTCATTTCTAAGAAGAACGCAAAATCAGCGTTCTTCGTTGAGCCATGCCAGCTTTGCTGGCATGGCGGGAAAGAATGAAAAAGAAGAATAGAGGATGAGAAATGGGATATGGAATTGTAGCAGAGGTGGGAGAAGTTCTGGTGAAACTTCTCAGCGAAAACATGGTACCGGATGTGATTTTAAGCCCGAATAATATTGGGTTATGCAGCCCGGAGGAACATGGGGATTTAAACCTTGGGGTATTCCTGTTTGATATTGAGGAAAGTGAAGAAGTGGTAACGCAGGGAATGGTTAGCAAGGGGCTTCGCAGGCAGACCTATCCATCGGTCTTTCTGGACTTATATTATATGGTAACTGCTTATTCAGGCAGTGATTTAAAGTTTCGTGCCGGGGAGGAGCAGAAAATCCTTGGGAAGGTGATTCAAGTGTTCCGGGATTATAGTGTGCTGTCGGAGCAGATGTTTGGAGAGGGCGTCAGTTTTCCCGCAAGAATTGAACTGCAGAAGTTAGAGCAGTATGAAAAGATTCGGATGTGGAATTTTTCTAATATTCCGTACAAGGTTTCCCTGTTCTACCGGGTGGGGCCGATAGAAATTACTTCTGCAAAAGTAAAGGAGGTTGCAAGGGTTACAGATGTTGCTTTTACAGTGCAGGAACAAAAAAGATAGGAGGCGACGCCAATGCAGGATATTGTATCGTTTCATGCTTCCCTTGTGGTATTTCCGGTAGATGATTTTACTGGAAAACCAATAACAGGAAATAAGGTGAGGCTTTTTATTCCGGGACAAAAACCGCCGCTTATAAAGCCAGACGGTTATTATGTGTTTATCAACCTTACAGAGCCTAAAGTGGTGTTGCACTGCGAAAGCGGGCTGTATCATCCAAGGTCAGAGGGAATTAGTTTAGAGGGGAAGGAAGAACCTTTTGTGTTTATGCTCCGGTTAAGCCCCAATGCTTCTTATCCGGTACCTGCGGGGACAACCTGTGTGGCAGGGACGGCAGCCACTGGGAAACGGGTAAGGTTTCAGTGTATGGACAGAGACAGTACGTATAAGCTGCTGTATGAATACCAGAGAACAAAGGAAAATGGCAGCTATATCAGTCTTTACAATCCAGAGAACAGGCAGCTTGCAGGAAAGACTTTTCTGATACGGGATAAAAAGAATCAGGAATATTTTACTATTACAGGAACGGATGAAGAGGAATGGTGCCGTTTAGCAGAACCATTGCAGCATGACTATAAAAAAGTGGGCAGCATTATATTTCCTGTTTATGAAGTCTGTGCGAATGAAGCAGGGAATTTTTTTCTGCTGATTGGGAACGGCGGTTTGACAGAAACATCGTGGTTTTGGGAAATAGAAGGAGAAAGGGAAGCAAGAGAGATTACCTTGAAGTCTGGGCAGATAAACAGTTTGATATGGAAGGAGGGAGTGTAAATGGGATGTATGGTATGTGGAGGGGCAAAGCTTACATGTGCTTTTGGGCTGGCGCCTTCCTCTCTTCTGGTACTTCCAGAAAATAAGGTGGTAACGTCCATGCCGATTGCTACGATTGCCGATAATAAACCAATAGTAAATATCCTGCCTTTCGGGGGATGTACTTCACCGTCCAATCCACAGGTGGCGGCGGCACTGGGAAGCCCAATGCCATGTGTTCCTGTAATCGTGGTGCCCTGGGCACCCGGTTCACCAACGGTCCTGATTGGCGGCAAGCCTGCATTGAACCAAAACTCCAAGCTGATGTGTAACTGGGGTGGTGTCATTCAGATTGTGAATCCGGGGACAATGACAATAAGCGTGTAAGAAATGAAGATTTCCTAAGGCAATGCGAATGTATGATTCGCAGGAAAGACCGTGCCAAAGAAAATCGAAATCGTTTCTACGGAGAATGCCAAAAAGCAGGTATTTTTCACAAGGACTGCTTGAGCCAAGGAGCGTAAGTTTGTCGTTGTTAGTGAAGTAGTGTGGGTGAAAAAATGAGAGGATTGGTGTAGGTGCATGAAGATAAAAGGGAAATGGAAGAAGGTAAAAAGTCAGGAAACAGAGATAGAAATGGCGGCTGCCAATGAGCAGGTGCAGGAGAAATTTCTGCCGATGGAACTGTTTGAAATCTTAGGAATGGAACGGTTGCAGGGGTGTCCCGGAAATCTGTTAGGGGAGCGTGTGAAGCTGCGGGCAGGTATTTTCAATATTAATATTGCCGGGTTTCAGGAAAGAATCCGTATGGAGGAAAAAGAGGTCTATCATCTGATTAACAGCATTTTATCCTGCTGTATTCCGGAAATTTATCAGGCGGGAGGATGCGTAGACCGCTTTATGAATGCGGGAGTGATGGCGCTTTTTACAAAAAATCCAGAGATGGGGCTGAATGCGGCTGTTTCTATCTGTGAAAAGATTGGAAAGCTTTCGGCGCAGAAAAAGGAGTATGAATGTTTTTCGATAGGAATCTGCTATGGAGATGTGATGATAGGAATGGTAGGGCATGATGAGAGGATGTCGTTACTGACGCTGTCTGCCTATACAGGCTTTGGAGAATTCCTGCAGCAGATTGCACCTAAGTATTATGCAAAAATACTGGCTTCCGGCAGCTATGTGGAGCAGGTTGAAAACTGTAACACCCGGTTCAACAGCCGCTTTCTAGGCTATATGTATCTTAGCAGCAGTGGTACGGCAGAAAAGGTGTACGACATCTTTGATGGAGACACTGCTGCAATCAGAAACCAAAAAAGAAAGACAAGGATGGTATTTGAAAAAGGAGTCGGGCTTTTTCTAGAGCGCTCCTTTGCAGAGGCAAGGCTTTACTTTATTGAGGTATTAAAGACAGACCGTTATGACAAGGCGGCGATGGAGTATGTCCTGCTGTGTGATAAATATAGTGGTGGGGAAAAAAGCGAGGCAGAAATTTATCTTGAAGTTTACTAAATTCGTGTATTGTATCGGTTGGCACAGTCAGTATGTCTGGAAGTGAGAGGTAGTAGTTTTAAATAATAATATGGAGGATAGAATCGTGGGATACGAAAGGATAAGAATTGGTTTTATTGGTTATGGGACGAGAGCATTAGACGCCCTGATGGAGCATCCGCTTTTTGAAGTACGGTATTTTCTGGCACCAAAGGCAAAGCTGTGCGAAGATGTGTATGATGCGGCCAGACGTTATGAAAAGCAGCTTACGATGGAGGTTGTGGCAGATAATGCGGAACTGGCAGAACGCTTTACTGAAATAGATGATGTAGACTGTTTTCTTATGAATGCCTGTCCCATTATTCTAAACCAGAAGGTGCTTGAACGGATGAGGGTCTTTAATATCCATCCCGGTGATTTGCATTATAACAGAGGGCATCAGCCGCATATGTGGACAGTTCTTTTGGGAGAGCAGGAAACAAAAATAGTCATACATACGGTAGGGACTGCCATTGATGCAGGTTTTGTGATTAAGTCTGTACCGGTACCGGTATTGGTGCAGGACAATGCAGGGGATGTCCTGAAACGTGCAGAAGATAAGATACCGCTTTTATTAGATGCGCTATATGCCTATCTGCGTGATGGTACGCCTTTTGAAGAAGAGGTAAAAGCAGGAGGTTACCGCAGGATTATGGAGTATAGTGACTATGAGATTATGGCAGGGGACAGCGTAGAAACGATGGAAAGAAAAATACGGGCGCGTTCCATGAATCATGGTGCTTTTTTGCAATGGAATGGAAAACGGATTTATGTAGACTGTGTGACAAAATGGAAAAGAGAAGAAAAGGAAGCATTGTGGCAGATAGAGCTTCAGGGAGAATTGGTCAGGCTGCAGACAGGAAAACAGAGTATATGGTTTCATATTAATAAGGTGGAGTAAGTTTGTGCGCAGTGCAGGTTGATGGAATATAAAATTGAAAAATAAGCTGCAAAAAGAACGGAAAGGATGGAAATAGCATGGTAAAAAAAATTACGGTAGTGGTTTTGGCGGTACTTTTAGTTTTCCCAATCATTGTATTTTTTCTGTCGGAACAGGAAGATATCAGCAGCCAGGACAAGAAAAAGGCAGAGGAATATTTTACTGATGCAGAGATATCCGTAGTTCCCTGTACAAAAGAAGATGGTGGGAAATATACTATTGCATATGTGGATATTGACCCTTATCCGGCTTCTGGTGAAATGCTTTATTATTTTGTAGAGCGGCTTCGGGAAGAAGGCTGGATTGATTATGATGGAGAATTGCCATTTGAAGCATCGCAGACCGATGCGAAGGAACTAATCAATTATCTGGCAGGATTGGATTTAGGAAAATATGTGCAGTTTTCCAGTGAGGCAAATTATTATATTGGGGTGGAAGGGAAAAGGGAGTGTATGGAACATTTGAAAAAACAGGTGGAGGAAGGCCTGGTTGATTTGATTTTCTGCATGGGTACCAGTCCGGGAGAAATGGTAATTCGTGATATGGGGATTACAGAGATTCCGGTCATGGTTTATTTTAGCGTAGACCCGGTTGGAGCCGGACTTTCCGATAATGAGGAATATTCTGGAAAGGAAAATGTATGGTGTCACACCAGTTCAGAAGTATATGCAAATCAGATGCAGTTTTACTGTGATAATTACCCTTTTGAGAATATCGGCATGGTCTATTACAATGAATCCGTTGCAGCGATGAATTCTTACCGGGAGGCAGCGGAAAAGATTGGTTTTCAGATTACGGAGTGCAAGGTAGAAACGCTGTCAGAGCAGACCGATGCCAGACAGGTCAGGTCCTACTACAAAAGGTTAGAGGAGACATTCAAAGAACTGGCAGAATCAGGCGATATTGACGCATTTATGCTGAATACAGATATGATAAAGGATGAGAAAAGAATTAAGAAGCTTTTAGAGATTTTTTATCGGAAGAATATTCCGGTGTTTGTACAGAATGGAGAATATTATGTGGAGTTTGGTGCCTTTATGGTGGTGACTGCCAGTGATGCCAAAGTTCAGGCGCCTTTCGCAGTAGATGCGTTTGCGAAAATACTGAATGGAAGGAAGCCTGAAGAAGTATATCAGAAGTTTGTGACACCACCATATTTAAGCATTAATCTGGAGGTGGCAGAAAGGCTTGGCTATCAGGTAAAGCAGGAACTTTTGCTATCCGCAGAGAAATTATATTCATTTGTAAGGGATACCAGAGAGGATGAAACAGAAAGGGGGGAAGAAGGGGCATGAAAGAGAATTTACGCAGCAATATTTTTACCGTTCTTATCTTTATTTTACTGGCATTTGGCAGCTTGCAGTTTGTAACTTGGATAAGCCAGATGGCATTTGAAAATACCTGTATTGAATTACAGGAGCAGTATATTGGCACAGAGGTCAGTGAGGTAATCAAAATCGTTGAAAATGCAATTAATTTTGGTAAGGATTTAGAAAATTATTATGGAATGGATGAGCAGTTAGAAAATATCTGCCAGATTTCAGAGGGAAATCTTAAGGTGGTTGTGCTGGATGGAACAGGGAAACCGCTGTATCTTTCCTTTCAACAGAAAGAAGAAAATAAAGAACTTCTTGCAGGAGTTTATTCTGGGGAATATCAGAATGCAGTGGCTGAGGTTATGTCAGAC
Source organism: uncultured bacterium (assembly GCA_947643145.1). Classification (GTDB taxonomy): domain Bacteria; phylum Bacillota; class Clostridia; order Lachnospirales; family Lachnospiraceae; genus Butyribacter. Next base: position 23,680 of record CANRVD010000046.1, read on the forward strand.
AAAGTGGCGGGAGAGCAGATTCCAATCGGGAACCGTTAGAGGGAGTAAACAAGATAGCGAAAACCATTGAAAACAAAGGCTT
>CANRVD010000047.1 GCA_947643145.1 uncultured bacterium
ATTTGCTATACCTTTCTTTCTTGGGTGTCCTCTACTTATTTGTTTCAAACTTTACTCCCCAGATTGTCTCATTATTTTCCCCAATCGCAGTAAATGTCATCGTCATTGCATGACTGCCTGATTCATCCTGCTGCTTAAAAAATACACCATTATAGGTAACATTATTAATAACAAATGTTGCCAGATAACTATTCTCTGTTTCCTTCCAGGTTCCTGTCACACTGCCTTCCACTGTACCGTCAGCATTTAGCTGAATTTTCTTTGACGTTAAAAAGTCATTTCCATTTGAACCAGTGCCGTGATTAATATATTCATATGTACCTACAATCTCATCTTGCGCATATCCTGTTTTTGAAATACTGTCGCCGCGGTTTTCAAATACCGCTGTAACCGGCCAGCCCTTTTCATTCATGAACTGCTGATGTACACGAAGCTCGAAATATTCCCCACTGTTTGAAAAACGGGTATGGTACAGCAGATACCGCTGCCCATCACTGTCAATAAACGCAGAATTATGTCCTGGGCTTTTATAAGCATTTGACATATTGTCAAACTTATAATTTCCCATAACCTTAATACCATATTTATTATGATCATCTGTTATGCTGCTAAGCGTTGCACCTCTTCCAGCAGCATCCAGATATGGTCCTTCCGGCTTTTTGGAGCGGAACAGGCGCATATTGTATCCGCTTATGGAATCCAGGTACTCATATGTCATATACAGGTAATAATAATCCGTCTCTGCATCATATAAAATAAACGGACCCTCACCAGAAATCGTATGTCCACCTGCAATGCGGGTTCCGAAATACTCATCAATCACCCTGCCATCTTCCGTCTTCCCATTTTTACCCGGATAAATTGCCTCTCCGGTCTGTGGATTCAGCTCCAGAAGATAAATACCGCCTGACCACGAACCATATGTCATCCAAAGCCTTCCATCCGTATCATAAAACAAAGTAGGGTCAATTGCATTCGGCGCATAATCCGTATTATAGGTTTTGCCGGATGACCAGTTGTTATTATAGCCATCTTTTAATGTTCCATCGGCAATCAGCTCATCAATATTTGTATTGGTATAAATCTTGTCAATTTTACTATTATGGTCAAAATCACTTACTTTCGTAAATCCGGAATATACCAAAGTTCCTGCATACTGATAATTTTTATCAATCTCCTTGGAAACCGCAAATCCAATTGCAGAACGGCAATAAGTAGAAGATACAGAATAATACATCATATACGCGCCTTTTGTACCATCCTTATTTACATAATTTTCATTCCATATAACATGAGGTGCCCATACTGCAAAACCATTCTTGCAATCTGAATCATCTTCACCTGCCCATTGAAAGGATTCTGCCAAATTTTGCGACAGGTTTCCAAAATGAGCGTTATTCGGCGTCTGATAGCCATTACTGCAGATTGTCCAATTCGCCAAATCAGAGGACTTTGCTGTTGTAATATGCGTTCCAAATGCATAATATGTACCGTCACTTCCCTTTATAATCGACGGATCATGTACCATAACATGGTTTAAATTACCGGAAATTGCTGCGGACGCTTTTACCGGACTTATCCCCGGTACAGTACCGAATACCGATGTTACCGCCAAAACGGCTGTCAGCCCCATGGTCATTAAAATCCTGAACGTTTTTCCCTTTCTCATAAATACCTCCTGAAATATATTTTTCGTTGATTAGATAACTAATCTAATTATACCCCAGAGCAAACAAGAAAGCAAATATTCTTTTTTGGCATACTATTCAAATTTTTGAAGTATATCTGCCAGTGTCAGCTTTCTTTTACATATTTTCAATACGAACCAGGTAATAATAACAGAAAAAACCAAAGCCAATATTCCAAGCAACAGTCCATCTAAAGGAAAACACCAAACCATCTGGTATTCAGCCGAATATATTTTAAAAATAACCCAATGACATATAATCCCTGCCAAGAAACCCGGAACGAAGGAACAAATAATGTTAAATAGCAACTCCCAGCATTTCATTTTTCTAAGTTCCCCAGGCTTCATTCCTATAGAAAGCAATGTTGCAAATTCTTTCTGTCTGGCATTACTGACAGTCCAGGAAACAGTAACATTACCGCATATACATACCAGTACCAGCAAAAATATCAGTGCCACACACAGAAACTCAAAGCCTGCAATACCTGCTTTTTCCTGCTGCATAGTTTTTTCATAATTTTCCACATTACCTGTTATATCATTGTAGAAGTTCAATTCCCTGACAGCGGCTTTTTCTAATGCATCGGCTTTTTCAGACAAACCGCGCAGTGATATACAATGCATACCCGGTTCTTCTTCAGAAAATGGACGCAATGGCTCTAACTTTAGAAATATCTCCTCTGAAACAAGAACAATCATACGGGTTGCTTCTTCTGTATCTATGTATAATGGCGCTTCCTCCAATATGCCCGCTATGGAAATTTCTATTCCATCCTCCTGCCCGGCGCCATCAAAGGTTCTATACATGGTTATAGTATCTCCTTTTGCAAGCTCAAATGTTTTCCCCCGGCAGACAACACCATTTTGTTTCCATACATGTTCCATATTAATAAAAATTCCTTGTGTATCATCTAATCCATTAAGATTGATTTTATTTTTCCTGCAAATATTCTGATACTCCTCCGCATCCACACTAACCAGCATAATATCCGGCAATCTGTAGACATTATTTTCACTCAACGTTTTTCCCATCTCAGAATATGGATAGGGACTGTGCAGCTCAAATACCGCTTCCCTGACAGCCCGCAATTCATGTTTCGAAGAAATCAGCAAATGATTTGCTAATTCCCCTAAAGTTTTTATGTTGTCACTGTATAAATTGACAGCAATATTATATTCCTGTCCGCTATACGTCATATTCACGACCTCTGCTGCATATTCCCGAAAACCGGCTAACGCAAAGCACAGTGCAAACGTAATGGACAAAATAAGCAGCACCGGGCGGCGTTGGCGTCTGAATCTTTTATGGGATTTTAAGGCCAGCCATCTCTCCACACAAAAAGATTCCCTTAAACCTATAGTGCCTTCTTTCATTTTCTCACGCTTCGAAACATAAATATCACGCGTTCTTTGAAAAATTTCCATAGGACTGATTCTCCCTGCTTTCACAGCAGGTATAAGACCAGAGAGCAGAATAATACATATTTCACATATTATCAAAGCAACCGAAAAAGGAAGGGAGATTACCATTTCGATAGGCGGAAATTTTTCAGCAGCATATAAAACAGCGTCCATACGGCTTTTGGAAATCTCAAAGAAAAGTATTCCCAGAAAATATCCCGCAGGAACAGCAAAACCTATGTAAAGTGCACTTTCTAACAAAACGGCACTCTTTATCTGGGAACTATCAGCTCCTATACTTAGGAGCAGGGCAAAATCCCTCTCCCGCCTCGCTGCTGAAACCTGAAATACCGCCCCAAGTGTTACAATGGATGTTGATGCTATAATTGCAAGCATAAGAAAGAATATCAAAAGAAGAGAATACATACCACTTTCCCGGCTTAAATCTCCATAGGATAACAGTAAAGCATAATTATGCTGAAAGTCAATTTGCAATTCTGATTCCCTATCCGCTAAGAACCCGGTTTCAAATCTTTTATATTTTTTCTCCATAGATTTTGATGTTAAAATATTCGGAGAAGCCACTGTTAAAATCAGCTCCGTATTATCATTATCATCTTCTTCTTTTAAAATAACATTGGAAAACCAGGAGTCCTCCCGAAAATCTGCTGCCATCCGGCAAAGCATTTCTGCTGTTTCAGAATTCTTCAAAGCAACATATTTATAGTGATAATCTCCCACTGTTTCCAGTGCATATTCCCGTAACAGGCTTTGAAAACTGGAGGCAAAGTGAAAGATTGTGGAAAACAGTGCCGTAACCAGTACTGTAACAGCGAAAGTTAAAATAGTCTGTGGCAAATGCTGCTTTAAATGCCGCAGTACCGAATAAAATAACAGTCTCATATTCCCCCTCTTTCTTTATTCTGTAGGATTTAACCTCCAAAATAATATTATCTAGTTTGAATGGCAGATATTTTCATCTGATATGATTTTGCCATCACTCATAACAACTTTTCTTTTCGCCATTTTGCCGACTGCCACATCATGCGTCACCAAGATAACCGTCTGCCCATATGTTTTATTGGCATTGGATAATAGCTGCATTATTTCTTCTGAATTCCGGCTATCCAGATTGCCTGTCGGTTCATCTGCCAAAAGAACCGACGGATTTTCCAACAACACTCTGCCAATAGCGGTTCTTTGCTGCTGCCCGCCTGATAATTGCCCTGGCAGATGTCTTCTCCTGTCCTTCAACCGTAACAGCTCTAACATATTTTCAACATCCTCTTTTGGCGGACATCTCTTATCAAGCACCATCGGCAATATCAAATTTTCTTCCACCGTTAATGTTGGAATTAAATTATATGCCTGATAAATAATCCCGACTTTACGGCGGCGGAATATAGCCTGCTCCGAACCTTTCAGTTTATGGATATCCGCCCCCTCTATCGTCACATTCCCAGATGTAGGGACATCAACAGCGGCAATCATATGCAGCAATGTGGATTTTCCAGAACCAGAACTGCCCATAACTGCAAGAAATTCACCATCCGCTACACTAAGGTTTACTTTACTTAACGCATTAACAGAAACGCCGCCATGCATTTTATACACTTTGGATAAATTTCTTATTTCAATCATAGCAACCCCCTTGAAAATATATTTGTTATTCAATACCTAAATCACTGACAATGTCTCTAATCAGCCTCCAGTTTTCCATCAAATCCTCTAAATACTTTTTCCCTTTTTCCGTAATCCGATAATACTTCCGCTGTGGGCCATTTGATTCTTCCCCATAATAAATTTCCGTATATCCTTCCGCATTCAATCTTCGTAAAATAACATAAAATGTGCTGTCTTTTACTTCCGGAAAATATATTTTCATTTTTACCATAATGTCATACCCATAGTAATCATCTGATAAAAACTGATATAGGATACACATTTCCAAAATTCCACGTTTCATCTGTGAATTCATATCTTTCACCCTTCCCGTTATGCCGCTTCGTTGGCACAAACAATATGTGAAAAATGCTGCTTTTGCATTTTCCTAATGTCTTGTCTCGTTGATATTAGGCAAAATAATGCAGGATTGAAGTTCTACTTCATGCCTTAGGAAATCTTCATTTCTTATACACTTTTCCTGTGAAATAAAAAAGAAAGCACTGAAAAAGCAAAACTGACCGTATATGGCAGGAAACCAAGTATATAGGAATCACCTGCATCAACAAAGCGCATCAAATAATCAAGATATAAAAATAACGAGCAGGCCACTCCGCATGACAGGGTCAGGATACCAAAAGATAAATAATATCCCCTGCATACTCTGTAGATTGCGATTAGCATCACAATAACTGCTGCGATTAACAGCAAATACGACAAATTATATACTGCTTTCCCAAACGGAGCCATCCTGTCCATATCAGTATTTACCAGCGTAATAAAAACCTGCTCCGCTGCTATAATTAAAAATGTCAAAATATGATAGAGATAAAATCTTTTTAACGACCTTTCCGATTCTGTGCGGATTTTATACAGACAGCCTCCACCAAGTAAATTCCAAATAAATCCAGGCAAAATTACTGTAAGAATGCACAAAAGAACCTGAGACCGCTGGTAAAAAGTAAGTATTGTTAATACACATAAAAGCAATGCACCGAAAATATATCTGAATAAATTTCCCATGAATTTATCATGACTATCCTGCAATAAACCATGTATAAACTCTTTTGGTTCTCCAAACTCATTATAAATTTCCCTCTCGGTTTTCCCATTTTCTTTTCCTGATTCAAATATTTGGTTTAAATCCTCTAATGTCGTATGGATATCCTTGCGGCTGAAATGAAATAACATTGCATTTTTCACTTGCAGCAAATATTCCTCTTTGCCTATCGTATTCATGACCATACCTCCCCCAATTTCTATTGCAAAGGTAATATTACTTCAGCGGTTAAATATCGCAGTTTTTACTCGTCTAAATTCCCGGTTACATTCTGCCAAAAGCCTCGATGTAGCACCACTACACCTACGTTTTTGGCAGATGTATCCGAAAATTTATACTTCGTAAAATCATGCGATATTTAACTTCCGAAGTAATATTATCACACTACTAATCAACAGTCAATAGTATTATAAAGTACTCATGCACAAAATTTCTATCCCAAAAAAGCGTAAGTATAAATATCCATCTATACTTACGCTTTTTTTATATAAAATTTGATTACTGGTTACTATTCATGGCAATTCTAAACATCATGCGAAAAATCAGCCGTGAATAGTAACGATTACTGGCAGTTCAGACGCGATTCAGTAAATGGCAGCTTAACCTGCCTGTTTTCCTACTTTTTTACGAATAAAACGAATCAGCATACCTATCCCCAATCCAACCAGGGCTGGAACAAGTGCATACAATCCCATAACCAAATCCGGCGTATTCCATGTATTCCATCTTCCATTTGAAACCATATTTGCAAACTGAAACGTAAAAAAGCCGCCCAACACTTCAAATACTCCACATATCAGAGGTATATAATATCTGATACGGTCTTCTCCCGCGCCATAATATACTGCTACTGCAAGCGAAGCAAGCGGCAATACAAGATAAAAACTAATCAGGGTAAATCCAAATGCCTCTGTTCCCGATACTTCAATCCAAAAATAGCTTACAATTCCAAGCCAGACCATTGTATAAAGCACTATGCCTAAATTGTCATATAAGAAACCAAGTATCTTATTTATTTTTTCTTTCATTATCCCCCTCCTTGTTTCTTCTACGGGAAAATTCCTTAATCCATAAATATTACTAAAGTGGTTAAATACTGACTTTTAACCACTTTAGTAATAACTAATGGAGCGAATCATTTAAAAATCTTTCCATACATTCTCTTAACCGCGTAAATTGCTCTCTTGTCACCGGGTTATCGGATGCAAAATGAAAAAGCTTTTCTAAATATCCCTGCTCCTTTACAATCCGAAGGCTTTCAGGATATACTAACTCAAATACCAATGCGGCATATCCTACAATATTATCGACACACGTCCGTTTGATACTGCGCAAGATGGCATGCTGCTCCAAAAACTGCTCCATAACAGCCTCCGTTACGACAGCATTTTTCATTTCCTGCGGATTGGAGTTATAAATCACCTCTGCAGGCACATCATGGCTTACTTTTAGGATATCAATTTTGTCCGCATCCCTTAAGATGTCACAAAACATTTCCGTTCTCTCATCCAGCCCCTCTTCCACCCGGTATGCGCTATGATTATAAATCGCTTTACGAATTATGGTATATTCTGAACTCTCCTCATTTATAGATAAATAATCCCTGATTTTTCCATCTACAAATAAAGTCTTTACACCATAATGTGCATGGTCAATGGATTCTGCATCCACAAATGTTCCAAATCTTCGTAACTGCTCAAAACGCCCTATATCATGGAGCATCCCGGTCACCCATGCCAGTTCCACATCCTCCATACAAAGCTTTAGGCTTCTTGCAATTCTGTCACACAGCGCAGCAACACGGTATGTATGGTCAATTTTTAACTTGATTTTCCCATCTGAATTATCATAATGACTGGTATAATCGGCAAATGCTTCCATAACCCTCTGCCGGTCAACCAAAAATCCACCTTTATCTTTATTATCCATAACCAAATCCCTTTATCTGGATGGTATCATTCTTGCAATTCTACCGGCAAACTCATTAAAGTTCTGCGTCTGCAAAATAACCTTTCCAGGCCCTGTTAATTTTGTAAGGAAAAGGCCTTCACCACCAAGGAAAATATTTTTCAATCCTTTGACCGTCTCCACTTCATATTTTACATTTCTGTCAAAAGCAACGACATTTCCGGTATCCACTTTCAAAACTTCACCCGGTGCCAGCTCTTTAATTACCTTATCTCCGTCAATCTCAAGAAATACCATCCCCTGACCGGAAATATCCTGCAAAATAAATCCCTCACCGCCAAACAAGCCGCTGCTGAATTTTTTTGTCAGCGTTATATTTAAATTAACACTTGGTTCCGAACAGAGAAATGCCCCCTTCTGGCAAATCAATCCACCTGTCTCACCTACGTTAATTGGAAGGATCTCACCTGCTACTGTTGAAGCAAATGCAATGGTGGCACCAGCTGTCTGTGCTATGTAACGTGCCATAAATATTGACTCTCCGGCAAACATACGGCCAACTCCTTTTAGAATGCCGCCGTTTGTGCTGGTTTCCATGTCAATACCGGCTGACATCCATGCCATTCCTCCTGATTGTGTAATCATAGATTCTCCCGGTGCATCAAATAAAACTTCAACTGCCGGCATCGTATTCCCAATAAGTTTGTACTGCATCTTTTTCCTCATTTCTACATCACTTTTTGCACACAGAATTGCGGAGTGATGCGAACGCAAATCTGTTATGTGAACTTCCTAATAGACAATAGATTGCAGGCTTTGCCAGCAAACCTGCTGCTATTATATGAAAAATAGCAAGTGCATTAACACACACCTGCTATTATATCATATTCATCGCCATTTTAGAACATTTACCGATACTATTTTTGTATTCGTTCAACCATTATTAATCTCAAAATGCAGTTCGAGACAGATAATGCTAAAGCAGTTAAATCCTTTTTCATCTTTATTATATTACCGGAGCAATAAAAGAGGGTCTACCGTTTCTTTTCCTTCATTTACCTGAAAATATAAATTACTTCCTTCTTCTGAATAATATTTCGTCGGTGCGGCAATCGTTCCAATTACATCACCTTCTTTTAATTCATCTCCTTTATTTACAGAAATATTATCCAACTGCCCATAGGAAACTGTATACCCATTGCCTATATCAGTAGTTACCATTAATCCAAGTTCATCACTTTTTTCAATTTTGGTAACTTTGCAATTTGCTGCTGCTTTTACTTTACTGCCCTCTTTTGCAGATATAACGACTCCCGGATTGCACTTATACTGCGCCAGCGTCTTAAAATAAATTGTATTGGTAATACTATACTTTAAAATAACATCACCCTTTACAGGCCAAAGAAGCCCCTTCTCTACATCAAACGAATAATTTATGTGATTTGCGCTGGCAGTAACCGCTTTTGTCTGTGTACTATCTTTCTGCTTTTCTGTTGTCTTCTTATTTTGAACCACTTCCTTCTTCTGTGTTTCCTTCTTTTCTTTTGGCTTTTTTGTTATATCCTGTTCCTCATCAGAACTTGTCTGATTTTCAGGCTTTTTTACAATATTTTGAGATACTCCGGCATTCGCCTGCTTAATTTCTTTTTCTTCTTTTGAGGGTGTAGCCGTTGCTTCCGGCACTTCTGTTGCAATATTGGCAAGCAGCTTGTCTTCACCATTCGTGTCAGCCTGACGGTAATAAATCACCCCGACAGCCATAATCGCCACAAGCAATACGCAGGCAGATACATAAAAGCCCTTTTTTTTCCAAAATGATTCCTTCTCTTCAAACATATCGTTCTCCTCCATTCTGCATATTAAAATAGCACCCCGATTCTATCGGAGTGCTACGATATCATCTGCTATTATTCTTAACAGATAATCTTACTTTATTCATTTTTCTGCTTTCGTTTAAAAATTTTAAAAAAGGGCACAGACTTCGCTTGTGCCCTAGCAAAAATTCCTTCGGAATTTTTGTTGGCGTACTGCTATATTTCGAGCAGTTTCCTATAAGTTATTCTTCCTGTCCCGGAACTTTCCCGTCTGTCCCATTTTCTGCAGGATTTTGCGGCATCCGATTCGGCTGATTATACGGCGGTACGGGCTGTCCTGTGTGTTGTTTCCCCATTACCGCCCCTGCTTGATACGGCAGCACCTGGGATTGTGAAACGGTATACTGTACTGTATTATATGTGATTGGTGCCGGCACTGCCACTGTCTTTTGATGATTATATACCACAAAAGTGTCGCTCAATATATCATGTAATCCGCGCTTTTGTTTGTCGCCGCCTATCATTAGATATCCCACATACAACACCAGTGCGGATAAAAATTTTCCAACACTTTCACGGAATACAATCTCAAAAAAAGTTGGTTTACGATCCTCTGCACTAACCACACAAATCTGCAACAGCTTTTTCCCAAGAGTAGAACCTGTAAAATAGGTCAGCAAAACAAAATATGCAGTCTTTAACAAATATAGAACAATATCATATACGGAATATTGAAAAATAAAATCTTTCAACATAAAATCAGCCATTCCACCTATACCTGCAATCCATACCGGAATACGGATTAGCAGCAATGAAGCCCCTACAATAATCCAGTCAATAAGGTATGCTGACAATCGTACAAAAAATCCGGCATAAACCCTTGCATCCGCATTATTCTGCATAATATTTCAACACCCCATTTCCCTTATTTTCAATAATATCGGTTGCCAGTTCCATCTCTGACTTTGGTATTAATTTTTCAGCTTTGCTAAAGAGCAGGCTAAAGAAATTATCCACATCATTCTTTGGAATATGGAAAAGTACATCGGAGTCACAGCCTGTCTCAACTATAAATGCTTCTTTTTCCTCCTCCAGAGAACCAATTTCATCTATCAGATTAGCTTCCAGCGCCTGCTTTGCAGAATAAATACGCCCATCTGCCAGTTCACGTACAACAGCCTCATCCATTCCGCGGCCTTTACATACAATCTCTACAAATTGGTCATATGCCTCATCTACCAGCCCTTGTAAAATATTATACTGCTCATCTGTCAAGTCAAGGGCAGAAGACCCCATCGCCTTATTCCGTCCACTTGTTATATCGATTTCTTTAATCCCCAATTTATCATATAAATCCTTACAATTTAGTAAAGATACAATGACGCCAATGGAACCTGTCCAGCAGTTGCGGTTTGCATATATTCTATCTGCTGCCATAGAAACATAATATCCACCGGAACATGCCTCTGAAGCAAAATATGCCCAAACCGGACGGTTTGTTTCCTCTTTATACTCCATCAATTTTAAGTACAGCTCATCTGACTGGTATACCGCACCACCCGGACTATCTACATAAAGAAGAATTCCTTTATTCCATTTTGAATCCTTCATCTGATCTATATAATCCATATACATACTATGGTTGTAGTTTGTATCTGATGAAAAAGAACTTGCCGAGGCTCCAATCTCGCCTACCACATTGATTACACCGACAAATTCTTCTGCTGGCAGTTCTGTTGAAAAAGCACTTTTTCTCATTGCTTCCAGTGCAAAACCAACTCCACTTTTGCTATTATTTATCATCCGGTTTGCTATAATATTTGATACCACACCTGTAATACCAACAGCTATAATCACTGCACCTGTTATAATAATTCCAATTAGTTGCTTTCTTTTCATTACAATTTCCTTCCTAATCCTATAAAAAGCAGGAGAAGCAATTCGCTCCTCCTGACAAAATTGTTTTTTAGAATTTATTTCTCTTCTACCTCAACAGTAACCTTCTCAAGATTCCAAATCTCTTTAGCGTATTCTTCAATTGTCCTGTCTGAAGAGAACTTACCACATTTTGCTACATTAAGCAACGCCATCTTTGCCCATCCCTTTGAATCCCTGTATGCTGCCTCAACACGATTCTGTGCTTCTGCATAAGAACGGAAATCAGCCAAAATAAAGTACATATCCGGTCTTCCTCCCTGACCATCTAAAAGGGAATTATAAATGTCACGGAACTCCTCTGGATTTCCAGGAGCATATGTCCCATCTACAAGCTGTGTTAATACCGCACGAATCTCTGAATCCGTATTATAGATTTCTCTTGGGTTATACTGTCCATTGTGCTCATATGCAATAACCTCATCAGAGGAAAGACCAAAGATAAATGCATTATCTTCTCCAACTTCCTCTACTATTTCCACATTTGCACCATCCATAGTACCAAGAGTTATGGCACCATTTAACATAAACTTCATATTACCAGTTCCAGATGCCTCTTTACTTGCTGTAGAAATCTGCTCAGATACATCTGCTGCTGCAAAAATCAATTCTGCATTTGATACACGGTAATTTTCTATAAATACAACCTTAATCTTTCCATTAATTGATCTGTCATTATTAACAACATCCGCCACACTGTTAATCAGCTTAATGATTGCCTTAGCCCTGTGATAGCCTGCTGAAGCCTTTGCACCAAAGATAAAAGTCCTTGGGTAAAACTCCTTACCCGGATTCTTTTTAAGTTCATTATATAAATACATAACATGAAGAATATTTAAAAGCTGACGCTTGTACTCATGAAGTCTCTTTACCTGAACATCAAAAATGGAACGTGGATTAATATCAATATCGTTATGCTCCTTAATATACCTTGCAAGACGAAGCTTATTCTGATATTTGATATTCATAAACTCCTTCTGGCATAATTCATCATTTACATATACAGATAATTCATTAATATGTGCTAAGTTCGTAATCCACTCATCACCAATTTTCTTTGTTACCCAGTCAGCCAGAAGCGGATTTCCATGAAGAAGGAATCTTCTCTGTGTAATACCATTTGTTTTGTTATTAAACTTCTCAGGCATCATCAAATAGAAATCCTTTAATTCCTGATTCTTTAAAATTTCAGTATGAAGCCTTGCCACACCATTGACAGAAAAACTTGCAGCAATTGCAAGATGTGCCATTTTAACCTGTCCATCATAAATAATAGCCATCTTCTCCACTTTACTGTAATCATCCGGATATGCTCTCTGAATATCCAAAATAAAGCGGCGGTTAATCTCTTCAATAATCTGATAAATACGTGGAAGCAGTCTGGAGAATAACTCTAATGGCCATTTTTCCAACGCCTCTGACATAATGGTATGATTTGTGTACGCACAAGTCTTATTGGTAATTCTCCATGCCTCGTCCCACTCAAGACCATATTCATCAACAAGAATGCGCATTAACTCTGCAACCGTAACTGTTGGATGCGTATCATTTAACTGAAAACATACTTTTTCATAAATCTTACGGATATCATCATGCTTCTCCATATATTTTTTGACTGCACGCTGTACACTGGCAGATACGAAGAAATACTGCTGCTTTAAACGAAGCTCCTTACCTGCAATGTGGTTGTCATTTGGATAGAGTACCTCACAAATGGTACGTGCAAGATTCTGCTGCTCTACTGCCTTCTGATAATCTCCCTTGTCAAAAGACTCCAGATTAAATGTATCAATGGCTTCTGCATCCCAGATACGAAGTGTATTTACAACATTGTTGTTGTAACCAACAATTGGTAAATCATATGGTACAGCCAGTACAGACTGATAGTTTTCCTGAACAAACTTATTGCGTCCTGTAGCTTCATCCATGCGCATTGATACATAACCACCAAATTTAACCTCTACTGCATATTCTGGACGCTTAATTTCAAATGGATTGCCATACTTTAACCAGTTATCCGGTCTTTCCACCTGATATCCATTCTTAATTGCCTGCTTAAACATTCCATATTTGTAACGGATTCCGCATCCATAAGCAGGATACCCTAATGTTGATAAAGAATCTAAAAAACACGCTGCCAAACGCCCCAAACCACCATTTCCAAGTGCTGCATCCGGCTCCTGATCTTCGATAACATCCAAATTCATGCCTAACTCTTCGATTGCTTCCTTAATGGCTTCATTTCCCTTTAAGTTAATAATAATATTTCCCAATGCCCGTCCAGTCAAAAACTCCATTGATAAATAGTAAACTGTCTTTGCATCCTTTTCTTCATACGTTCTATGTGTTGCCATCCACTGATCTACTATAATATCCTTTACTGCATATGATACAGCCTGAAATAACTGCTGGTCATCTGCTTCTTTGATAGACTTACGGAATAAAACCTTCACATAATCTTCAATTTCCTTTTTAAATTCTTCTTTATTAATTTCTTTCATGCTTGCTAGCCCTCCTGTGCTTATCGCTGGAATGTCATATATCTTCAACATTATATAACACTACTGGAAAAAAAGCAATTTTTCTACACGAATTTATTATATTTATTATTATTCCATGCATGACCAGCAGGAGCTCTGCTTCCAACAGGTAATGCACACATTTTACTAAAATCATACAAAATAACGATATTTAACCACCGAAGTAATATCTACATTATGGCATATTTCAGCCCCAAAAAACATATATATAAACAACCATTCAACCAGGAGATTTTGTATGCTTCATGAATTTACACATCCCATCTTACGTCTCTGCATACTTGCCTCCCTTTGCTGTTACCTGTGTCTTACCGGATGCAGCCATAAAGATGCCCCTGAAAAAACAAACGATTTAGAGTTTACCGTAGTATCTGGTACAGACATTCCGGAAGAACTTCAAAATCTGATTGCACAACGACAGGAAAGCACCTTTGAACTAACCTTTTCTGACAATTCCTGCCTTTACGTCATCAAAGGCTATGGAAAACAGGCAAGCGGCGGATACAGTATTGTAGTACACGATTTTTACCAGTCGGGTGAAGAGTTAGTTTTTGACACAGAACTATTTGGCCCTAAGAAGGATGAGCCAGTCTCTGATTCCCCTTCTTATCCTTATATCGTTATCAAAACAAAATACCGTGAAAATCCGGTTGTCTTCCGCTAGTACAACGAATATATTTAGCTGAATTTTTCTTCCGTACATTCAACAATTTTTGAAAATTTGAAATGATATATCCGCAAATGTAATGACATCACCAGTTTTACAAGGTGTCTTTACATAGGCGGATATTTTATTCCCATTCAGGTATGTTCCATTTTTAGATTCTGTATCCATAAGGAAAAGCTGTCCCATTTCATAAAGAAACAATGCATGGTGTCTGCTGATTACCCGAAGCGGCAAGTTAATTACTGACAAATCGATTCCCTGCCCATTGCAAGACAAAGAATTCCATCCATTTTCTTTCTGTCTTCCGATAACTGTTTCTTTTAAGGAGATAGGAAGGACTGTTTCTTCGTCTGCAAATAACATCCGTTTTTGCAAATCACTGTTTTTTTCTGTTGCTATTGGTTTTAAAAAATATTGAAAGTCTCTCTTTTCTTTATCCAAACCGTCTTTTTTATTAATTGCCTTTGTCGTATCGCTTTCTATTTCTTTTTCTCGTTTATTCCTTATTTCTTCCGGTATCTGGTTACCACTTTCCCGTAACTCCTCCAAGTACTGCTGTAGCTGCTCTGGGACAAAACCTTCTGTATGCAGCATATCGTATAATTGATATATCATTTCAACTGCTTTTTTATCTTTGTGATTCGTATGCTGCATTAAAAATTCCACCAGTTTAATGTAATCCTTATCAAGTTCTCTTTCTCCTCCTGGCAGGTAACATAATGCCAGCTGCCTTTCCCTCCTGCTCCAGAATATCCATTCCGGCACCAGCAGATATCCTCCCTGACCAAGTAAATATTCCTGCCCACGCAATATTATATTTATTAATTCTTTGCATATAAAATACAGGGTATCAAAATCACCTTCTTTCTTTTCAAAGTAATCCTCAAGTTTCTGTAAAGACTGACAGGTATAATAAAAATGAATCCGGCTGTCCACATAATAATAATCAAACGGCAGCAACCCTTTTATCTCATTATTTTCTAACATTCTCCAGCTTAAAATCCCGCTTTGCGCCTGCTCTGCCTCTGCCTTCCAAAGAACCTGCTGCCTTTTTTCAATAAATTCTAATTCCTCCAAAAACTTCCCTCCCCTCCTGTTTACTAAATATCAGCCTTTCAAAAACTTACGTCTTACTTTTAAAATCAGTCGTAAATAGCAGCACCCTTTCCAAAACGTATAACCAACTCCGGCTGTATCTTACAATAGCTTTCCGATAAAGAAATTTCCTGCTTTTCTTTTATCAATTCAGAAAAGCCCGGAATTTTCATATGTGACATCCCCTTTACCTTTCCATGTACCGTAAGTTTTCCATCTTTTATATTTACGCTTTCCAGTGTTGTAAACCAAAGCCCCTGCGACAAAAATTCCTGATAATCTTCCCCTTCAAATTCCTCTTCCACCAGCAAAAATATTAAATTATCCAAATTTGCCTGTAGTACAGCTTTATCATGCACAATGAAAAGAGTATAAAGAATAAGAAACGCAAGTCCCAAAACAACCGGGACAACAAATGCCCCCTCTACCGTATAGTTCCCATTCTCTTTCTGTCTCATCCAAATCCCCCTGACCTTTAAAATTGCTATGCAGCCTTCTATATATTTGTTATCTGGCAGATAACAGATTGTTCTAAAAAAATTAAATAAACCGAAATCCCATAACAACTATGTAAGCGCATAATACAAAAGGCATTAACGGCATTGAATACTTTTTACCAACTTTTTTTATTCCCCACAAATATATTGCTGCAAAAAATGCCAGCAGAAAGGTAATGTAAATCAATAACAGATTTTCCATCATCCCAAGGCCTGCACCAGTCATACAAAATATAAAGGCATCTCCCTTCCCTATCTGCTCCTTTGTTAACACACTGATTAGATAAAAAAAACCACCAATTCCAAAGGAGGCAGCAAAAAGCAATATGCCCCCTTTTCCAAGCCAGTAATTTACTCCAAGCAATACCGGCAATTCTATTAATATAACTGGCATCCATATTTTTTTCTCTGTAACATCCTCAATCACTTCCAAAATCAGCCCTGCCAAAATAAAAACATATATAAAAATTTCTAACGCTTCTTGAACCATAAACATCCCCTTTCGATTCCTTCGGAAGTTAAATCTCACTGGATTTTGTGCAAAGTCAAATACCCCGCAGCACGCCCGCGCCTGGATCGTTCTTCGCGGGAATAAATTATTAAGGGCATCTGCTGCATGGAGGTATATTCCCTGTTTTGGATAATTCCACCCGTCTAATAGAACGCTTCAAGCCAGAGCAGTTTGAAACAGAATGAAAACAATCTCCATATGGAGTGATATAAATAATCATACTATCGGTAAACGCAATATCCTTGCCACAGCTTTTACAAATCTGATATTTCCCTCCTGAAATATTTCTCTGGTCTGCAACCTGACGATATTCCAGACTTTGAATGCCGGGGTTCAGATAAACGCATCCTCTGCTTTTATGATACACTTTGCCGTAATCTGCAATATAAACATATTCTTTTTTATCCTTACCGCCCGACACCATGCTTTTTCCCTGATAGGAATTAATCTTCATCTGCTGGTATAATCTCACTCCAAAAAAATTGCTGCCAATAAAAGGAATTTCTTCTCTCCTTTTTACATAACAAATTTCCTTTTCTTCATCCCACTGAATCAGATTGGAATTCTTTAAAAGCCCTTCTACTGTCCCAAATTTTGAACCTAAAACCTCATACTGCCAGACAGCATTTGCAAGACACATCTGAACCTGATTGATTCCTGTCAGTAATTGGAACAGATACAATAAAGAGAATAATGCCAGAAAAAATGCTGTTGCACTAAAAGAAGCCTCAACGGTAAGCGAACCTTTCTTTAAAAGTAAACAGGGATATCCTCTATTCTGACTTGTTATTTTACAGCGGGAAGCCTCCTTCTTTGACCGCAAGTCTATCAAAAAATCAAAGAATGGTTTATCAAAACAGAGGACATCCCTATCCACTCTTATAGCCATAATCCACCTCCATTTCCCTGATTACCCCGTTTTCTTGCATACCTGCAAGAAAAGGAAGTTTTTCAAATAAATAAGGAATCCGATAATGCACGATATAGCTGCTTCGGCAAATACAGGTATCTATCGTAAAGGTCTGATTATATTTCTCCCGAAGGTCATATTGAATTAAGTCCAAACTGCGTTCGTGCAGTTCCTCTTCCGACTGTTCCAATAAAAAAATCCACAAATACTGCTCGTATGTAATATTCGCTGCCGAATTTCCTCCCTCTTTCTGATATTCTGCCGCCTTTCTTTTAAAAAGTGCTTTGGATGCAAAACATATTTCTTCGTACCGCATTTTTAAACTTTCCGCGCTCTTCAAAACTGGTACCTTTTTTCCATCCAACAATGCCATAACATCAATACAGGCTTCCTCAAATGCCAAAATCAATAATATGGTATATTGCACAGCCTGTATAACAGGCGGTATTCCTGTAAACCCTGCTAAAACAGTGGCAGTTGCCATACTCTTTTCCTGTAAAACTACATTCGATACAATTGTAGTAAAATTCAGTAATAACCGGATTCGCAAAAGCTTATTTACTATTTTCGACAAATTATCCTTTTCTTCGCGCTTTCCTGCCACCAGATATTCTCGTCCATATTTTGTAGTTCTGTGCCTGTCTCCGGTATAACAGCTAAACTGTTTATTCGCATAACAGATATACTTTACCTTATTCATTCCCTTTTTTAAAACTCCATCCTGTTTTTGCTCTGGTAGTACATCGTCCCCTTCCCTTAAAATCCCCTTCAGATAATCTGCGGCTCCTGCTTTTCCTTTTCCCTTTGACAGCTCATCCTTCTCTTTCTCTCCAGCTGCATTTCTTCCCTCAACAACTCCATCTGCTAACGCACTGGAATCACAAACCAAGCCCAATACTCCATCGCGCATCATCTTTGAAAATGATTTTAAGGGATTTCCACCTGCCTTATCTCCAGCGTCTGTTTCTGTACTCACTGGCGAAATCTTTGTTTCCTCTTTCCCTATGCCTCCTTTCTGAACTGTTACTTCCTCTGACGCATTAAATTTCCCCTCCTCATATTCTTTTGTTAAGGCAAGCTTGTCCGCTATTCCATTTTCCCCTGAAGCTGCAGAATTTTTTTGTAACAATGCATCCGTCAAATCTTCTACGGCTTCCTGCTTTAAATATGCCTCCACCTGCTTTAAATATGTCTTCTTATCTGATAATATATCAGTCTCCATTACTGAGGCATCCGCTTCACATAAGCGGTACAAATCCCCATAAGATACTTTGGCTCCCTTTGGAAGCCATTCTATATTTTCTTCCAAAACAGTCAGGAATTCATCTGCTAAATCTTCTGCTCCCTTTCCGTCAAAGCCACCAAAAGCAAAAAATCCATAATCGGTATAAAGTTCTCTGTTATAATTGCCAAATACCGTCATTGCTGCCGAATGCGCCGCTGTTCTTACATAGCCGCTGGCAGATAATACCCTGGCATTTTCAAATGCCACGCCCGTCAGCGATAAAAACAACAAAAACAGAATAGTTAAAAATACGGTAATACTACCTGTTTCCATTTGGTATGCTTCCTTTTTCTGAATAGAAAAAATATTATCACCCCCTTTTTAGTTAAAGTTTTACGAAGACACAAAAATACTATGCACAACAGAAATTGCGAAAATTTTCCGTAGTCTGAGAAACGCCGCATTTTAAACTATATAGAAATCTTTTTATTAATCTCTTTCGTATCTCCATTAATCTGCTTAAATGCTTTGCTTACAATTTCAACAATCTGTTCTCTGAAAATAACGATTATCATGATGAGAATAACAAGAATTAGAATAATTTCAATCACACCAATTCCCTTCTCCTCACTCCAAAATGCTTTTAACTGTTTCATCCAATTCCTCCTTTTTGAATCGATACATCATCGCTTTTATCATCAGGCCATATTACATATTATTAAATGCAGCATACAAAATTAATACAAAGACAACTACCAGCATCAACATCATCGGCAATAGCAGTTTTGTTCCTGCCTCCTCTCCCAATGCCTTTGCATTTTCTTTTCTCTCCCTGAATGCATCTGCCGCTTCATAATCCAGCACTCTCAATAAATCACTAGAACCTTTTCTAAGGTTTTGGACAATTAAGGTACAAAATTTCATATATTGTAAAAGCCCTGTTCTTTTTCCAAAAAGCTCATAGGCTCTGGCCTCGCTCATACCATGTTCCATATCCCTGACAGAGACAAGCATCTCTTCATGGATATATCGTTTTTGCTTTCCCATTTTTACATAATCCTCTGTAATTTTCTGCCATGCACCTCTAATATTCAATCCCGCTCCTATCAAAAGTACAAATTGTTCAACAAATTCAGGATAATCAAATCGCAGCTCCTTCTCCCGTTTTGCTATTTTCTTTTTCAAATTTTCTTCCATGAGAAAAATAACAATAATTGGTAAAACAAATACAATTCCCGTAACTACATATGGCAGTGATATATTTTCTTCACTATATCTCACCTGCTTCCCATCAACATTATCCGGTAATTTCAAATGTTGCTTCGTCTGGCTCTCCTCCTGATTAAGCTCTAACTGCCTTCGCCATTTCTCCCAGTACTGCTCCTCCTTTGTTTTTTGACGTGGTAATATGGTCAGCATCATTGCCATACTCTCCTTTTCTTCCCCGTAAGAAAACTCGGCAATAATTTCTGTCTGGGTACTTTCTTCTAAATCTTCATTGATTACAGAGCCGTCCTCTCCAATAAAGCCATCACTTCCTAAGCGCCATTTTACCGAAACAGCACTTTTCGGAATTTGCTTTACTAAATTCAGTGGTCTGCTTATCTCATCGGCCGAAGCATTTTCTCCCAAATACTGCTGTTTTACAAAATTCTTAGCCTCTTCAAATTTTTGTCTCATCTGCTTTTTCGTATATTGTCTTTTCGGCACCGGAACCAAGACCTCCTCTTTCTGTCCCTCTGCATCTGCCAACACACTTACCGTCTGGTCTTCCCCCAGTTCCCCCTCCCGCTCCAGCAAATTACCCTCTTTCAACTTTCCTCCCTCTGGATACAAAACACTTACCGAAATCATCAAAAGACCGCATAAAAAAACTACGCATAACCGGCTGCACATTTTCCCATAATAGAGATAGAAAATATCCTCCTCACTTTTTCCGACATAAATCCTTTTTAACTGCTCCAAACGCTCTCCTTTGATTCTATACCGGAAACGCCTGCGAAAAGTTCTAAGCCATACGACACAACTGCCATAAAAAATATCAAACCCCTTTTGCTTTTCCCCAATATGCACTACACCACACCTCCCATCATTTCTATACCTGTATAGTACTAATCCTCTGGCTCCAATAGAATGCGATAAGATAGAGCGATAACAGTACCGTCATAACACCCCTTCCTGACGCTTGATACAAACAATCCAAAAAGCCCGGTGAAGTCAGCCAAAAATATAAAATCATTGCCAGAGGAATTATATTCATAATTCTCCCTTCCATCCTCTTCCCTGCAATCATCGTATGGATTTCTCTGGTTACTTCGATTTTTTCACTTATTTTTTCTGCTGACAGGCGTGTAATCGATATCATATCACCTCCTGTTCTTTTCGCTGTCTGAAACACTTTCACAAAATGCCCAATATCTTCGGTCTGCCAACGCTCGGAAAATTCCAAAAATACTTTCTCCAAGGGCTGGTTTAGTTCTAACTGTTTCTCCATCCGCAAAAACTCCCGTACTAATACCGCATCCTCTCCATATAGAAGTATTAAATCCTTTCTTGCCTCTCCTAAGGCATTTTCCATTGCATACCCTGCACCTAACGCCGCAGCAATTCCTAACAGCCCCTCCCGAAACTCCAAATTGATTTCATTCTGCTGTTTTTTCCAGTACTCTCTTTTCTCCTTAAAAATGTGGAAAATACCATACCCTGTAGAAACCAACAAAGAAAACAACAAATGCCTGTAGAATAAGTAACTTACTAACATCGCCATGCCAAACCCTTTAAAAAAACCATTCCGGTATACTTTTGTCATTCCTTTCAAACTATTCCCCCTCATACAGTCCTGCTGCCTGCAGCTTTTCATAATGTACCAGTTTCTTTGCTATCCTTTGTAACCCACCCACTACTCTGCCATCTCCCGCTTGTCCTGTTTCCTGAAACCGAAATATTGTCCGCAATACAATTTCTCCATTCTCTATTCCAGTAACCTCATCAATCTCCAGCACCCGGCGGGATTTGTCCCGAAGCCGTCCAAGATGAACGATAATATCTAAAGCAGAAGCAATCTGGCTCCTGACTGCCGGCAAAGGAATATCCATGCCAGTAAGCACCAGTGTTTCTAAACGGTTCAGCATATCTTTTGCGCTGTTTGCATGACCAGTACAAAGACTCCCATCATGTCCCGTATTCATTACATTTAGCAGCTCACAGGCTGCCGCATCCCTGACTTCCCCTAAGATTATTCTGTCTGGCCGCATTCTCAAAGCTGATTTAATCAAATCCCGTATTGTGATTGCATTTTTTCCCTCTACATTTGCACCACGAGCCTCCAGCCGCACCAGATTAGGAATTCCCCTAATCTGCAGTTCTGCCGCGTCCTCAATTACAATAATTCTTTCTTCCGCTGGAATAAAATCAGATAATGCATTTAGAAATGTGGTTTTTCCACTTCCCGTTCCACCACTGATAAAAATATTGTACTTCGCTTCTACCAGTTTTTTTAACATTTCTACCGCTTCCACGGAAATAGAATCCAGCGCTAAAAGCCTGTCCATCGAAATTGGTTTGTCAGGAAATTTACGTATCGTAACCACAGGTCCTTCTAATGCCACCGGAGGCAGAACTACATTAACCCTTGAACCATCTGGCAGCCGTACATCTGCAATTGGATTTGCCTCATTCACTCTCCGGTTGACCTGTCCTACAATCTGCTGCACTACATCCTCCAATCTCCCCTGACTAGAGAAGCTTTTTGGAAAAGGCAGTAATGCCCCATCTCTTTCAATAAAAATGTGATTTGGTCCATTGACCATAACTTCCGAAATGCTGTCATCCTCCAGTATTTCCTGTAAAACATCCAGCTTGCGAATGGAATTAAAGATTGTCCGTATCATCTCTCCCTTTTTTTCAACGGACAAATAGACAGTGTGCCCTAATTTCAGAACATACTCCTCGACACACTCTGATATCTCTTCATCTGCAATCCCTTCTCTTCCCTCTAATTCTTTTAATATCTTTTCCTGAATCTCAAGACATCTCCTTTTTTCTTCCTCCTTCGTCATAGAAACCTCATTTCTGCGCTGCTCACTAACTGTTTACTGCAAAACGCTTAAAACTCTGTACTACATGCTCGTAATTCTCCCTGCGTAAAAAACGCCAAAATGCCTGCTCTTTGGATTTCTGTACTGGTGATATCGCTTCCGGCATATACAGCCTGCTGCAATGTTCCAACAAATATAATGCTGAATCTCCTGTATATCCAATATCAAATACTACTTTTTCATAATCCGTCTGCTGCAGCAAAACTTTTAAAAGCTGTCCCATTTCCTCGCATCCCAAAGAATACAAATCACGATAATCCTCAACTGCTAAAATAACATCCAGTTCTTCCAAAGGAATAACAACTGTTTCCAGCTTTAACGCCAGTTTTTCCTTACGCTGCTTCAGATAGAAAACCACCTCTGACATTCCCCGGTAAATATTTCCCCTTTCTTTCTTCTTCCCCTGCAGTAAGAAATCCAATCCCTGAAACAGTTCCATGTTGATATATAAGGTTTTGTATTGCTTTGCCATCTCCCTTGCCATGGAAAGCGCATAATCCGTTACTCCTGCTCCCCCAAAGGGTGCAAATACCCCAATTAATTCCACAGCCTTCTTAGTGATAATCTTTTGTGTACAGTAAATCTTGTCATCCTCGGCAATCTGTGCTAATACCTCTTTGACCAGATTCCCTACAGACTGGTATTTAAAAAGCAGGAAAAACTCAGATTTATCACTTACCTGATTGCCCTCAGACAAAAGCA
>CANRVD010000048.1 GCA_947643145.1 uncultured bacterium
GATTCCTCTACATCTGCATCCTTTGATAAAATTCCAAACAATGATTTCGCTATATCTACCTAATCCTGACGGGGATTCACTTGATTTGCCAGTACCTCATAGACCTCTTTGTTCTGTCTAATCAATCTCTTTGAGATACTCAAAATATTCTCATCGGATGCGAAGGTATTATCTTCTGTTTTAAACATCTTAGATATTCCCTCCTGTCTTCTCCCATATAAGCTTGCCTGGACTACTGATAAAATAATTTTGTGTATTCCGTCTGCGTATCTGCGATGTGATATATATACACCGTTTCATGAATAACCCGGTAAATAGCAACATGCTTTTTGCAGATTATCATCCGGTATCCCTGCTCGTCGAGCCCATCATCCGGGGTAGCCGAACCGGAATCTGGAAACTGTTCCAATCGTTCAATGGTGTCTAAAATATGGTCGCTGACTTTCAATGCTGTCTGCACATCAAACTGCAGGATATAATAATCTTCTATTTGTTTCAAATCCTCCCATGCAGAAGGAAGAATTTCCACTTTAAACTTCACCGGCTCTCTCCCTTAAGCGCTTTCTCGCTTCTGACACGCTGATTGTCGGCTCTCCGTCCATTCGTTCCTGCTCCGCCTGCAGTACCCTTGCTCTTAACTGCAGCATCTGTTCCCGTTTCTCAAAGGCATCTATACTCATTAATACTAAGTCACCTTCCCCATTTTTGGTAATATATATTGGTTCTTTTGTTTCTTTGGCTAATGCAGATATCGTTGCATAATCATTTCTCAGTGCTGCCGATGCTTTTATAAGCATAATCCTCTCTCCCTTCATTTCTATTATAATTTCCTTTTCTGTTCCATTTCTGGCAACAAACTTTCATATCAATTTTCTGATATAATTATACTATTACTTTGCAGCAAAGTAAAGACTTATTTTCTTATATGATTGACACAATCGCCTTTTTTATTAAAAGTGTAAACAATATCTCTGTCGTCTGCCTCTTTTCATATCAGATAGACTATATATGATTTTCTTATGTTCAAATATATATGATTTTTATTAGAATCACCCATCACATCATGAACCCAAATCCAGCCCCCTCTCCTTCTTCCATATCCTCCACTTCTTCTGTTGCCTCTTCCTCCAATGCCAATCCGAATTTTCCTATTTCTTCCTCAAACTTTGCATCGGTAACATGGGTATAAATATCAATAGTTGTACTATAGTGCTGATGTCCCATAATACTCTGCACTACTTTGATCTGCATATCTGCCTCAAAACATCGGCTGCAGAATGTATGTCGGATTGCGTGGGGATACATATCTTCAAAAACAACAGGCTCCCGCTGCTTCCGTACCGCCTGAACAGACTCCTGAAGATTGATTTCCTTTACCACTTTTTTGATTTCCTTCTCTGCATGATAGCGGAGAGCGGGACTTCCCATCGTTGTCACAAAAACTAAGTATCACATCCTTCCTCCCCTCTCCATCTTGATCCAAGTGCTTTTTTCAGTTCTTTCACTTTCTTCTGCTGGGACAAATACATTTTCTCTGCTTCCCCAAAGAATGGAATCTTCCGGTAAGAATTCTCCTTTTAATCTGCCTGTTCTCCCACGGCACATTAATTTCAAAACAGGGATTGATAGGAATGAGCCTATTATTTTTTGCTGATTCCATACATTCCCGGAGCCTGTCCAGCAGTAAATCGCTGATTACTTTTTCCACTATGTCAACAGAAAACGATAGAGAAATGTCTGCTGCTCCATCCCCGTCTCTTTTCAATGCTTCAAGGGAAAACAGCTTGTTTTCCCGGTCCAGTTTTCTCAGGTAGCGTTCTCTTTCTTTATCCCGGTAGAATTCGGCATAGATATCCTGACTGACTTCCAGCAGCATTCCCTGTAGGGGGATAAAATACCGTTCTGCATAGGAGTCATCGTTCTGCCGCTTCTGCCAATAGTCCTGATATGTAAGTTCCTGATACGTGCCATTTTCTAAAATAAATACTTTTTTAGACTGATACCTTATTGTCTTTCCTCCAATCCTGATTTTTTGAAAGTCAGAATTGGAAGGCTGCGCACGGCTGTGAAAGAATACAGCTACATTTTTTGCCCTGAAAAGGAAAAAGCATACCAGCCATGTGGTAAGTACGCTTTTGTAAAAAATGATGTATTTTATTGGAGAAGGCGGAGGATTAAAATGGGAAAATGTCGAACAAGATTCCCCTGCTTTTTTTGTCAATGGGAAAAGTATATTGTATAAAACCGTAGAATTTCCGTAGAAAAACCGTAGATTTGACGTAAACAGTCACAATTTATGACAGGATGTTTCTTTGGGATGTCAGTTTTTAGCTGATTTTACAGTAATCTTAAAAAAACGGTCAAAAAAACAACGGTCTGAACCTCGTCAAACCGCTGTTACTTTTCTGCTATTCCGTTTCCAGACAATACCTAACCTCTCGCACACACTTGATATGAAATGGCGTACCGGGGGATGCCTGAAGAAGTTTTTCACGCAGATTCCGGATGTGGCAGCTTACCGCATTGCTTTCTCTACCGAGGGGTTCTTCTCCCCATACCTTTTGATAAAGCTGGCCATAAGTGAGAACACGCCCTTTGTTGTATGCCAGCACTTTAAACACTTCAGAATCCCCTTCCTCTAATTCTATAAGTAATAATCGTCCGATGTCATGACCGCCTTTGTCTATTTATGATTGAAAAGTTGCCTTACTCTATCTTGCACTGCCTCCAACGCCTGCTCCGGAGTATCTGCCCCTTTTACCGCCTGTTCCATTGGGCAGATTCCGTTTCCTTTACGGTTAATGATTTCTTTTACCAAAACACCATATCCGGAACAGATTCCGTATTTTGAAAGCACATCTGCCGCACCTTCGCTCATCACGCCGGCATATATCTCATTAACCTCCAGCAAAACATACAGAAATGCGGCGGCTCTGCCAATCACTTTATCCACGGCAGAGAACCCTTTGACACTGTTTTCCCCATCCAGCCATTGCAGGAGTGGTTTTACCCCGCGTTCTGTACTGGTAAGCGTCACCTCTCCTTTGCACAGAACACAGGTATAATCCCCGGAAGTAAATATGTCCATTGCTCTTTCCAAATCACAGTTCTTCATTTTTCATACGCTCCACCAAATGTACAATGACCGGCAGCAATGCCCATTGCAGCACGATGCCATAAATACCTGTACCAATACTCATCCAAATGGACGCAATGGAAATATTTTCACTTCCCAGTCCATATGCGGCAGCAAAAATTGCAGCGGCACGAACCGCACGGCCTGCAATCTGTGCCAACAGCACCTTCATAAGGTCCTGCCAAAAGCCCGACCAGAAGAATCGGCAGATGCATTGGCAGGAAAGTTTCACCAAGTGCCGTCCCTGCCCCAAAGGCTGCCCCAAGTGCGTGAAAAATCTGCAGAACCGCAACTGCACCTGCCACAGCAGCGATTGCTGCCAGCGTCTGCACCTTTACTGACAGACGTGGTTTCTCCATTGTTTTCAAAATCATTGTGTTTGTCATCACTCATCTCTCCTTTTTGGAAGTAATATTATTTTAACTTGGCATATATTTCATCTGAGACCGATTCACACCATTCATTTTCCGTTTCCTCCCCTGGAACCTCAATGGCAAGATGAGAAAACCATGAATCGGAAGCTGCACCATGCCAGTGTTTTATATTCGCCGGAATGTTTATTACACTTCCCGGTGTCATCTCTATGGCATCTTTTCCCCACTCCTGATAATATCCCTTGCCGCCAATACAAAGCAACATCTGTCCACCGCCGTTTTTTGCCTTATGAATATGCCAATTATTACGGCATCCCGGCTCAAATGTCACATTGAAAACCGGAATCTGTTCACTGGATAACTGTGCAAGGTAACTCTGTCCTACAAAATAATCAGAGAAAGCATCATTAGCTTTGCCAATTGGAAAAAAAATACTATTCTGGTACCTCTCTTTTTCCGTAGGTGATGTCATTTCTTCTTTCCACACATCCTTAGCCAGACGGAATACAGCCCATCCTTTCGGCCAGCCTGCATACATTGCCACATGGGTAATGATTGCAGCAATTTCTTCTTTTGTTACACCGTTATTTTTGGCATTTTCCAAATGATACACAAGGGATGAATCTGTAATTCCGGATGCCATCAATGACACTATGGTAATAATACATTTTGTTTTTACAGAAATAGTCTCCTCATTCCACACTTCGCCAAACAAAACATCATCATTCAGATGTGCAAACATTGGTGCAAATTCCCCCAGGCTTTCCCTTCCTGCAGTCTGTACTATCTTATCGCTCATCTTATTTTCCTCCTTTAATTTTCTGACCTAAACATATTTTTTTATTTATTCGATAGTTACCATTTTATATGTGCGGCTCCCCAAGCCAATCTTCTCCGCATGCTCCAACGTGTACAGTCCATTGCGAGATTCCATACGCCGTACCAGCGAAGCCCCATCACCCTACTTCTGCATATATATCAAATCAACACATGCCTGTGCAGCGCTATACTGGAACGATCTCCACCGTAGGCGGTATTACATTCAACGATTGTTCCATCTACATGCTGCACCAAATCTTTTATCAAATCCGGGTCAAGGTAATTACTTGCCGGAGGCTCCCCAGTAGAAACTTTAACCGCCGTTTTCCCTGTCGCATTCCAATTTAACTTTTTATAAACTGCCATTAACCCTTCCGGACTGATATCCTTTGTCATGTACACTACAGACTTTGCCTTCCTCTTTTTAGCAGACACAGTTACTTTACATTTTAATATCCGTTTTTTCTTCTTTTTTGTACCATATGTAATTGTACACCGGATGGTTGCCTTTCCCTTCTTCTTCGCTTTTATCCTTCCTTTTTTACTGACAGTTACCACTGATTTCTTTGAGGATTTCCATATAACTTTTGCAGTTCCCCACAAGTTTTTGACTTTCAATTTTTGCGAATCTCCCACTGTCAGGGTAATACTTTTTTTGTTTAACATTATTTTTTTGACATTAGATTTTGCGTTCACAAAACGAATAACAAACAGAAAAACGCAAAAAACACCCAAAACAACAGCAAGTACCAGTAACTGCCTGCGTTTTCCAAGTGGTCCTGTCCGCTTCTTTTCTAAACCATATCCATTCATAGCCATTCCTCCATCCTGCCGTTTTATCAATAACAACTATAAAATTGCATTTATCATAAGTCCGGTTATAAGTGAAAATACCATAACATAAACAAGATAAATAACAAAATTTTTGATTCCCAGCACAATCTTCAATGCCCCCAAATTGGTAATTTTTGTAGCCGGTCCTGTTACCATAAATGCCGCTGCACTCCCCATGCTCATTCCTGATACCAGCCACTCCTGCAGCAGGGGAATCGTTCCTCCCCCACAGGCATAGAGCGGAACACCAATCGTGGCCGCCAGCAGGACGCCAAAACCCTTATGCGCCCCAAAAAGTCCGGCAAACTGCTCACTTGGCACATATCTCTGGAAAAGGGCAGACAGCAAAATGCCAATCAGAAAATAAATTCCGGTTGCTTTTATATTTCTGCCCAAATTCTTTAAAAAACACATCAAGAGGTTCGGGTCGTTATCATGGCTTTCTCCCGGAGAAAATCCTTCAAAATTAAAAAACGGTTTTTGGGAATCCTTAATGCCAACAAGTAAACCAGCAACAACGCCACATACATAACAAGACAGCAAACGGATTATCATTGCCGTCATCCCCAAAGCGGTGCTATATATCATGAGCTGGGGATTGAGCAGCACACTGCTCATCATAAATGCAGCAAGCCAGTCCTCCCCCTACCAGATTTATCACAGTCTGATATTTCAAAAGAAACTCTGAAATAACGGTCAGACCGAAAGCACCAACACAGGCATAGATACCATCCGCAACAGAAGAACCAAACCCTGTGAAAAGCCCTGCTTTTATCCCGTAATTCCATGTCCCTTGCACCGTCATGGCACCCACTGCCCCCGCCGGAACACCAAACAACAATCCAATCAGCACTCCCCGAAGGAAAAAAACTGCCATACCGACCTCCTAAATTTATTAGCAAAATGCTGTAATTACAATATTAAGTCAACAAGAATGCCAACGGCATTCTTGCAGCGCAACATGCTGATGTTGCGCTTTCTTACGGTTTCGTAATCAGGATGATTTTATTTCCCCATCCTTCCAGCACCGGATTATTCTTTACTGCCTCCACAAATTCATCTGTTGCGTCAAAATGACCTGCCGGTGTATATTCTTCAGAAACTTCCGCATCCTGATAAAAGAGTACGATACGGTTCGGGTCCGAATAATATACCTCCCCCGCTTTTACCGAAGTCACTTTTTCTGGATTGGACGGAATATCGTAACTGCTTGGAATATCATAATACTGCATGACATCATAATCCGCATCCTCATCATCCTCATAAATGGGCAGACGCCAATCAGAAGTTCCCACATGTCTCGCAATCGCTGCGGCAGTATCATTGTCGTTTAACTGAAGCATAAATGGATTACCCTTATCCCCAAAACATACTTCCAATTCTCCTGCAGAAGTTTTTGAAACATCATCTGCCGTCTTATTCTGCTCATCCGTACTGTCTGTAGTGTTTCCATCCGAAGCCAGGCTTTCCTGCGTTACATCGGCTGTGCTACCTGTGTTTTGTTTTTCCTTCTCACCCGATTCTCCACAACCGGACAACAGGGCAGCGGTAAGCAGAAACAATGACATAAAAACCATACCTTTGCTTTTCATCATCTTTTTCATAAAATCTTTCTTCATAATCTTTTCCTTTCCTGTGCCTCACGGCACATACATTTTTTATTCTTAATCTTACTTTAAATCATTACCACACATAACAAATACTTATCATGGATATTTGAGTATAACAGGCAGGCATATCCAGGCTCCCACTTATTCTCCCATTAAAACAGTCACAGCCACTCTTTTTATCCTGCCTGCTGCCAGATAAGAAAATCCCATAAACAAAAGGATGACTACCCCGGCCGGGAACAAGATCTCTCCCAGCCCCGGATTTGACGCAAAATTGCTGATTCCGGCAAGTTTCATTACCGCTGATACCAGTGAATCCGTACAGACAGCCGCCAAAAGTATTCCAATGACAGAACCGGCCACTGCGGTCAGGAAAAAACGCAGGGCAAATGTGAAGCGCAATTTCGTACTTGTAATACCAATCGCCTTATAAATTCCCAAATCCTTTGTTTCTGCCGCAAGAATTTTACTGCCAGTCATTACCGTGACGATCAGCGTAAATACGAACACCATCCCATACATAAACACTACCAGTACCTGCATTGCTGAAATAATGCCATACAGCCCCGGCCATGAATTTTCATGTACGTGAACGTCACCGCCATACGCCGTCTCCAGCGCCTCTGTAATCTCCGCCTTCACAGATGGATTGGCAAGAAAATAATGATAGCACCACAGATGGGGATTATCCTGCCCGATTTTCAGATACCCTTCCCTGCTCATGCCGATATTGGTGCCCATGTCATTGGCACACTGGTAAATGCCGGAAACCATATATTCCTCGCAACCTTTATCTCCCTGTACCATAAGCCTGTCTCCCACTTTTACATCCATATCCTTTGCCACAAACTCTGTAACGACAACCTCGTCTTCACTCTGGCAGGTCTTTCCCTGCATCATGTGAAACCGCTTAGGCTCTGAAATTACATTGGCCGCATAACTTGTTCCATTTACTGACACGTTTGGCATAGCAAGCAGATAACTGTCTGTAATTCCTGTATAAGAGGAAACCAGTTCTTCCGCCTCGTCCGCAGTAAGCTCGCCAAACACCTGCACCCCGATATCATGGTCTGCCGGATTAAAGGCATCCATCATCCCCTTGCCATCCCTGCCAAGCCAAGAATCCATCCGTCCCACCAGTGAGGCAAAAAACACAAGCAGGACTGCCACGATACAGGCACTGATGTACTGCCTTTTCGCTGTGGCAAGCTGCCTTATGGCAAGCCGGAAATACAGGGCATTCTTTTTTATGCCGCATACTGCTGTCTTTTCCACAAATGGTAACTGCACCAGTCCTTCCCCACGGATTGCCATCATCGGTGTGATACGGCTGGTCCTTCCTGTTTTACAATAGATAAACAGAATAAGTAACAAAAGCACAGCCAGATCGGACAGCAAAATCCATTCAAACGGTAATTTCGCAGGAACACGGATTCCCGTTGTCGTTATCATTTTATCACTGGCAATGCGGCTGGCAGGAACAGACAAAACAAATCCTGCCATCATACCACTGACAATCGCTGTAAGATACTGCATAAGCTGAATCTGCCGAAGCTTTCCCGTCGTAAAACCCACGGTTTTTAAAATCCCCATGTTTACCGTATCTGCCTCTATTCCGCTGCTTAAACTATGCCCCAGCGCTACCATTGCCACAAAAAGAAGAACAAAAACAAAGGCAATTAAAAGCCCGCTAAATGCATTCTGCAGAATAAGCATAAAACCCGCAATCGCATCCTCGCTGTGGATAAACTCTGTATACTTGGAAAGTGCCGTGTTCTCATTCATCATACGGTTTAAATCCGAAACGGACTCCCTGTCATCCGAAAAAATATGGAGCATCGCCCCTTCCCTTGCCAGTGCATTTTTCCCTCTCTCCTGAATTGTCTGCTGAATTTCTTTCCAGTCTGCCTCGCAAACCAGAAATCCCTTCATGCCAATCATGGAACTTCCCATAAAAGGGTCTTCATAAAATCCCTTGACCTGAAAAGAAAAATTTCCACCTGACCGGGCAATGGCAAAATTGATTTCATCCCCTATCTGGAGTCCAAACATGGAAACCATCGACGGGGAAACATACATTTCACCGGGGGCAATCTCCGGTTTCTTTTCCTGATAGCCGGAAAGGTCATTAGAAAAGAACCGATATCTATCTTCCTCTATGGCAAGAGGAATGAGCTGTCCCTGACTATCGGATTCCTGCTCCTTTATCGTATAATCTGCATAAATCACACGCTGGCTCTCCACCCGTTCCACTGCATTCAGCCCGGCAACCGCATCCTCCAGCCCCGTCTGCTCCGGCACGTCATGTACCCACGCTGTCAAATCTCCAAAGCCCGCCCGCCTCATCTCGGAACGGATATAACTTCCTGAATTATTCCAAAGCGTCAGGACAGTCCCAAGTGCAAGACTGATAAGCAGCAGCAAAAGAAAAACTCCGGCAAGGCTGCTCTTATGCCTTCTGGCACCCGCTCTCCACAATGTGAGATATTTCATCTTAATCCACCTTCTTTTTAAGTACAAATATTTTCATTTAAAGCGGAAAAACGCTGATTTTGCGTTCTTCTTAGGCGAAATCATAGAATTTCTTTGCCTGTGCTTTTTACAGGCTTAGAAATTCTTTTCGCCTTACCAATGCAGGGCAGATAGCCACTCCGTAATTTTCTTTTCTCTCGCCTTCTGATAAGACGCCGCTTTCCCATCCTTTTCCTCATATTCACCTATAGCAAGCTCATCCAGAATCCTTCCGTCTTCCATGTAAAGAATCCTCGTCCCATAAAGCGCCGCCCTGACATCATGAGTTACCATAACGATGCCCTGTCCCTCCCGATGCAGACTTGACAAAAGTCCTAACACTTCCTCACTGTTCGATTTGTTTAATGCCCCTGTCGGTTCATCGGCAAATACCAAACTGGGATGATTGATGACTGCTCTGGCAATGGCCGCCCTCTGCGCCTCCCCACCGGATACCTGTGAGGGAAACCGCATGGCGGCATCTCCCACGCACATTCTGGTAAGAAGTTCCTCCGCCTTGTCCTGAACCTTTTTTGCCGTTCTTCCCACTCCCGCATAAGCGGCAACTGCTACATTTTCATACAGCGTCAGATTGCTGACAAGGTGTGTCTGCTGAAACACAAAACCAAACTCTTTTGTCCGCAGGGCTGCCATCTGTTTCTCCCGGTACCGGCTGATTTCCTCTCCCCGGTACAACACCTCACCGTCTGAAATGGAATCCATTCCGCTCAGGCAGTAAAGCAATGTGGATTTTCCCGCACCGGAAGAACCCATTATTACCGTAAAATCATCCTCATATATTTCTATATTTACATCATGGAGTACCGAATTACTTTTTTTGCCCTGCTGATATGATTTGCAGATATTTTTCCCCTGCAATAACACCTCCCTTGCATTCATACCGCATTCCTCACTTCCTCTTCCTTTCGAATGCTTTTTTTACATTCTGGAAGTTTGGTTTTTTCAAACTTCTTATAGCTCGCCACTGGCGAGACATTTTCTTCTTGCACGATCAACTGCTTTTTTCCCGTTTTTTTATCCGGCAGGATTTCATCCACAAACCGGATAAAAAAACGAATGCCGTCCATATCTTTTTCAAGGAGAATTTTCTTCATCTGCTGAATTACTTCCTGTTTTATTTGCGGTTTCTTTTCCTGATTCGAGACCTGTGCCAGCATTTCAAAAGCATCTTTGTCTGTCTTTCGGAACTGGTAATCCAAAAGCCCCTCAACACAGATGCCCTCTACCGCCAGCGGATGAAGAAAATCACGTTTTCCATTATCATCCTCAAACCATATAATATCCTCATTTCTGCTCAGTAGAATATCTGCCTGCCTAAACGGATATCTGCTTTTTTTGCTCTGTCGGAATACCAACTGGTCTGTAATTTCATAGCGGATTAACGGCTGCACATAATTGTAAAGGCAGGTCAGATACATTTTTCTATTTTCCACCTCGATATAATTCATGTCATCAAACAAGTACATTCCTTCTGCCCTGTCCGTTTCCACTCCTATTGCCAGCGATTCACTAGCACCATAAAAATTCACAACAACGGTCCCAAAGATTTTCTCTAAATAATCCCTAAGTCCCGGTGCAAGCGGCTCTCCACATGAAATCACACGGCACACATCTACGGAAACCTCACTGTTCTCTACCAGTTCTCCCAAAATTTTTATGGCAGACGGATAACCAATGATAATATCCGGCTGAAATTCTCTGGTCGTCCGAACCCACTCAGAAAGCGGTGTTTTGATATCCAGAAACTTCTGCTCTGCCCCTACGCCACGGATTCCATCCCCTACTGCCATTGCACCGCCATACCGTCCATCGGTAGCGGCAATGTATAAAATCCGCAGGCCTCCAGACAAAAGCTTCAAAATTTGCGGCATTGTCATATCCCACAAAGCCCCACGGATAATCCCCAATAGCATACTGTCCCATGCAGAGGTATCGTACACAAAATATCTTGGCACCCCGGTACTGCCTGACGAATGTACCACATGGTATTTTCCCCGGAACAGTTTTTTATCCGGCGTGACACGTTCATCAAATTTGCGAAGTTCCTCCTGTCGGATATCCGGCACAGTCACAATCTCGTCAAAATGCTCCATCAGACTATTTTTATCCATTGTTGGAAAAGCAGACAGAGGAAGGCTCCCAATCTGTTCTCTGGCAATTCCATTTTTCCCAAAAACCTCTTTATAATAGTTTGAATGGTCATAGGCATAATAGAGAAGTTTTCGCAGCTTTTTATTCTGTAAAGCCTGAACTTGCTTTCTTGTCTTATGCTCATTTCTTTTTAGTCCAAATAGATTCCACAGCAAACGGCATTGTCCCATAACATAGTCCTCCATCTAAGCACAACAGCACTTTTTCGGCAAAATGATTTTGCCCTTTGATTTTTCATCATCACGGATGATTTCCCCTACACATGGAACATGAATATGCCCGGAGAGAGGATTTTTAATGCTGTCCACAGCAGTCTTAATCGTGGCCTCCACTTCCGATTTTTCAAAGCACAAATCTGTATTTACCATCTCACAGTCAACCAGTTTCAGCCCCTTACAATAACACAGTGGCTGTGTGCCAATAATCTTACAGTTTTCAAAGGTCACATTTTCACAGTACCATGCCAGATACTCTCCCTTTACTACACTGTTCCTTACCACAATATTTTTGGCATGCCAGAAGGCATCCTTCGTATCAAAATTGCAGTTTTCAAAAACCGAATTTTCAATATACTGGAATGAATATTTCCCTTTCAGTGTTACACCCCGAAAGGTAAGAAAATCAGAACGCATCATGAAATATTCGCTCTCTGCCGTTGAATTTTCCATTTCCATCTGATGCACTGACCAGCCAAACTCCGGTGAAACGATATCGCAGCCATTCATCTTTACCTGGCTGCATTCCCGCAATGCCTTGATTCCATGAAGTTTCGTATCCACAATCTCAATATTCCTTGAATACCATAAAGCCGCCCGACAAAGCTCCGTCATTTCCGAACCCACAATTTTCATATGGTCGTCATGCCAGAACGGATAACGGAGATTAAAAAAACAATCCTCCGCCTGGACTTTCCTGCTTTCCTTTAACGCACTTTCTCCATCTGCTGGGCCATCAAAAGAACAGTGACGCAAAATCAGTCCATCACTTCCATACAAAGCCCGCTCCCTGTCAAACTTTTCGCCTGTTATTGTTTTCATAATTATCGCTTCCTTTCTGTTAATTAAAATGACACGCTGCTTTCAACGGCACCACCATAAGTAAAATATTTCGAATGAAAATATGCATTAATTTTTTTAACTTCTGTCACTACTATAATACAGCACCTTATTTATAGCAAATACTTATATCGCATATTTAACCATGCTTGACAGTTATATTATAATGAATTATACTACTTAAAATTGCGAAAAGGAGGATTTGACATGGAGTTACGCGTTCTTCAATATTTTCTTGCCGTTACCAGAGAGCAGAGCATTTCCGGTGCTGCAGAGGCCCTGCATCTATCCCAGCCAACTCTTTCCAGACAATTAAAAGACATGGAGGAGGAGCTAGGAAAGCAGCTTATGATACGGGGAAACCGCAAAATCACTTTGACGGAAGAAGGCATGATTCTGCGGAAACGTGCAGAAGAAATCCTTGATTTAGTACAAAAGACAGAACATGAAATCACTATTTCTGATGATGTAATTGCTGGGGACGTATACATCGGCGCTGGAGAAACCGACGCCGTCCGCCTGCTTGCCAAAGCCGGAAAAAATATACAGATGGAATATCCTGACATCCACTACCATATTTCCAGCGGTGACTCAACAGACGTTTTAGAAAGCCTGGATAAAGGACTGATTGATTTTGGCATGATATTCGGTCCGATTGACGCCTCAAAATATGAATATCTGGAATTTCCAGTTAAAGATGAATATGGGATTTTAATGAGGAAAGACAGCCCTCTTGCAAAAAAAGATGTCATCCGCCCGGAAGACCTTCATGATAAACCTATTATCTTTAACCGCAATACCCGTGACGGTGACTTACTGACTTCATGGCTTGGCAAAAGCCTCTCTGAATTGAATGTTGCCGCAACCTATAACCTGCTGTTCAATGCATCCCTGATGGTGGATGAAGGACTGGGGTACGCTTTTGCCCTGGATAAAATCATCAATACTGACGGAAACAGCAATCTCTGCTTTGTTCCCTGCGAACCAGAATTAAGTGCAGGCATGAGCCTGCTATGGAAAAAATATCAGGTATTTCCAACGGCGGCAAAGAAGTTTTTGGAAGAGTTTCAAAAACTGCTGAGTGAAAACGAAAACAAGAAAAAGGGATAGAAGAAACTTGACATTTTTCCTATCCCATTTTTCTGTAAAACCACATAAGTATTTATAGATTATTTTTGAAAAAATCATCCAATTTCTCAAAGGGAATGAAATCTGTTTTATCATACAAGTCAATATGTTCTGAACCCTCTGCAATATACAATTCTTTTGGTTCTGCAGCCTTGGCATAAGCTACTTCCGAAAATGATTTTGAGTGTGCTCTATCGCCGGCAATCAACAAAACCGGTCTTGGAGAAATCTCCTCTACATAATCAAGGCACTTAAACTGCATCATTACAAGATTTGATGTAGTCGTAAAACCTCCTAACGCATTTGGATGGTGTCCTCTGTCATTCGCATAAAAACGATTCCACCCATTCGTAACGGAATCCGTTTCGGGAATATCCTCATCTGCATATGGTATTTCTGGAAAAGTCGGATGATACTTTGGCTCTCCGTTTTCAAAATCCCTCCATCTTTGTTCACACAATTGTTTTTTCATGTTATCAATCTGTTCTTTCGAAAGAGCGGCCATATCACGGATATTAGAAATATCATACATGGATGTCGTTGCAACAGCTTTAATCCTGACATCCACAGATGCTGCAGACAATGCAAAACCGCCAGAACCACAGATACCAATAACACCAATCCTTTCCCTGTCAACATATGGTATTTTTACTCCGAGATAATCAACTGCTGCGCTAAAAGATTCTGCAAACAAATCCGGACTGGATACATGTCTCGGTTCCCCGGAAGACTCGCCCATAAATACCTGATCAAAAGTAAGCACTACATAACCTCGCCGAGCCAGTTCATCAGCATAAATACAAGGTCCCTGCTCCTTGACACCACCATAAGGTGCACCTACAATTAACGCAGGGTATTTCTTTGCCTGATCCAACGCTTTCGGTGATAAATATCTGCTGCAATCGCCATGCCATAGCGATTATTTTAACGTACATACTTTCTTTCTACCTTCTCACTTAATTCTTTAATATATCCATATGCCATTTACTTTTCCTCCATTTTCATTGTCAGTTTCAAAATGCAGCATCAAATTCTACTGTTTCATCTGATTTTAAATTTATATGCTTTTTTGTAATTCTCCCTGTGATAATACCAAACCTCCCCGCTGCCCTGATGAAACACAATACTCCACTCCGTTGACGAGGGGTCATCAAAATTATCTTTGCTGACTCTGTCCAGTGCATCCCTGACGTCCTGACCATCCATCGTTTGCTTTTCTTCTAACAGCTTTGTGAGAATCTCATACCGGGTATGGGACTGCTCCGTCCCGATTCCATGCTTTTCTCCCTCCGCCAGATAAAAATTCGTTACCACAGGTGTATCCGTCACCACCATTTCATTGTCAACATATTCTACCGCCACAGCGTTGCCCTTTGCGTCTGCCAAAGCAAAATGTACCATCATGCCCATTGATGCATGGAAGTCATACTCTTTTAACAATTCCAATGCCTCATCCACATCTGCCGCCTTGTCCAATAACAGGCGCACCGCCGTTGTGGTGGTAATATCCTTCTTATTCGTCTCCTGTGCAATCGAGGCAGAATCTTCAATCATATTCACAGAGACACAAAGCCCCTTTTCATTCATCCCATCCAAAGGTGCATACAACGCAGCCATCGTTTTCATTACATCCGGCAAACGCTCCAGTTCCATCCCTGCCGCCGCTTGAATAAAGTCCATATTTACCGTAGAAATGGAGGCATATCCCTTCTCCGGTTTGGCACTGACAACTAAGGCATTACAGGTATTCCAGTCAAAATTCCTTCCAAAAAGGTAATTTCCGTCTACTTCCTGAACAGATAAGGTGCTGCACCCAAACATACTTCCAAAAAACTCTAAAACAGACTTTCCGGAAAACAGATTCTTAGTCAAAAATTTCATCACATCCGCATCAGAGACCGCCCCACCCTGCTCCAGAAACTGATCCAGTTTATAATCTCCTGCATATTGTACGGCAGAAAAACCATCCTCCAGAGAAACGATTTCAGATGTCAGAGTAATGATGTCTGCATCCTCCGCCCCACGCTCCCCATTTCCCTGTTCAGACTGCAAATCCTCACTTCCCTTTTCTGTCTGCGCCGATTCCGTTTTTCCACATCCTGCTGTCAGCATAGAGAACACAAATAACAGCATAATCAGGCAACTGATTTCTTTTTTCATATCAATCCTCATTTCTGAGCAACTTGTTGCGATGAGGCGATGAGAAAGCTGCGAATGCAGTTTCTCATCTGCCATAAAGGCTATTTGTTTTCGCTCAGAAACAAATAGCCAAAGTGAATGGTAATTCACTTTGTGAAAAATCAGCACTTCAGTGTGATTTTTCACAATATTCTCCAATCTCTTATTCTGAACGAAAAACATCAACATAAACACTGCCTGTTCCCAATACTTCTGCCAGTTCTCCCGGATTCTCTACATATCCTAAAGAAGTATAACTGTAGGAAGTGGAAAAGGACTCATAAAACAGTACCAGACAGGAAGAACCATACAGTTTCAAATCCCCTGCATGAATCGTGGAAACTCTTTCCGTTTGTGTAGGAAAATCCTCTGAAAAATAATAATATTTTTCATTTCCATTTAATTCACTCATTGTAATAGATAACGGCAATTTCTGCA
Source organism: uncultured bacterium (assembly GCA_947643145.1). Classification (GTDB taxonomy): domain Bacteria; phylum Bacillota; class Clostridia; order Lachnospirales; family Lachnospiraceae; genus Butyribacter. The sequence goes on from CANRVD010000048.1 coordinate 16,256, forward strand.
TGATGCTTTTCGTTGTCTCTGTCTGATACAGTTTAGCCGGAAAATCTTTCCCATTTATCCGCAGCGTTACCGGACATAATGTACTCATCCGTCTGCTCTGTTTCCCTGACAATCTGAAAATCGCCATCATTATAAAACTTCCCGTCACGGTAATTCTCTGCCCTGTCTTCATAATTTTTCCGGTCCTCTGCCGAAGCCCTTCCGCCAAAAGCCGGCCATAATTTCAAAAACAGCAGTGCCGCTAACAGCAAAATCACAAGAATAACCAAAAGTATTATGATTGGTTTTAACCACCTATGTTTTTTCATGAAATTTCCCATTTTCCTCATCCTTTCAAGTCAGCCTTTCATAAAAATCCCCCATACCGCCTTTGGCGGTTCAAATAGTATAGCGAACAAGTTCGCATTAAAAAAATGCTGCTTCTGCATTTTTCCTGTGTGAAACTTAATATATCTTAGGCAGTGTTTTTTGCTGCCTAAGATGTATTTTTCACACTACCTGCCTTATTTTACAGTAAATTTAATGGTTACATTTCCGTTTCCCACTGCCTTTGCAAAACCGGAGGCATCCTCAATCTTCCCCACAGGCGTATACTGATAAGAGGTACTGTGCGATTTGTAAAACGTCACCAGACAATCCGATCCATACAGCATAATATCTCCTGCTGAAATTTTTCCCGGTGACTTTTCATTTGTAGGAAGTTCTGTATCAAAAAAATGATATTTCTCATTTCCATTTAATTCTTTCATATTAAGTGTCATCGGCATTTGCTTCAGTAGTGCATTTGCTGTTTTGTTGTTATAAAATACTGCCTGAAATGACTGTCCGTTTACTGTAATAGTGACGGATGTGCCTGTCTTTTTATCAGCATCACTCTGGCGGGTTGCCTTCACCTTAAACCATACCTTCATTTTCCGAATGTTTTTCCCTGATACCGTAACCGTTATTTTTGCCGTACCTGCCTTCTTCGCTTTCAGCGTTCCCGTCCTGCTGACGGACACGATATCCTTCTTGGAAGACTTATATGTTTTCTTAATTCCTGATTGCTTTGGTACAATAGATAATTTTATTTTTCTTCTGCTGCCCTTTTTCATATTGATTGTCTTTTTATTCACTTTTTTTGAGCCAACCTTCACTGTCACAGACAATTTTGTTTTTGCCTCTGCTCTTATCAGAGACACGGGAGATAAAGTCAGCGCCGACAGCAGACTGGCAACAAGCATCAATGAAAAGATTAAATTTTTCCGTTTGTTTTTATTCAATAGTATCACCTCTAAAATGATAACAGACAGATAATGAAAATTACCTTTTTACGGCACTGCTACAACTACATCACTTTTCACGATTAAAAAAGGCATCTATTTCCTCCATCCTTGCCATCTGCTTTACATGGAACGGACAGTGGAATTCGCAATGTCCACACCGGATACAGGCATCCGCATGAAGCTCCAAATTCTGATAATGCCCTGCCAAACGGAGAAGTTTTTGCATTCAAAAGCTGCCCCGCTGAAAAGGGTTTCATAACGGATATTCCCACCCCCGCTGTCTCACAGCAGCGGTACAAATCCATTCTTTCACCAGCACTTCCTTTGGCATATTCTCCATGCTGATAATCATATCCGGGATTTATGGAAAACATTAGCTGATCCACAAACCCGGTATCCAACACCCGATGCGCCAAAAACGGTGTATGCGTAGAAAATCCAATGTGCTTAACGGCTCCGCTTTTTTGCATATCCAGCAAAAACCGTAACACTCCATTCTCCTGATATTTCTTCCAGTCATTTTCCTCATCCAGACAGTGAATGAACCCATAATTGATATAATCTGTCTTCAACGACTGCATCTGCCAGTCAATCTGACGCTTTACCGTTTCCAAGTCCGTCGTCCATCCATACTCCCCGGTTTCATAATTTGCGCCAAAATGTACCTGATAGTGCATGTTTTCCCGTACACTCTTAAATGCCGTTCCATAATAGGAAAATGTCTTTGCTCCGGCTGTAGCAAGGTCTGCATAATTGATTCCATGTTCATAGGCATAAATAAGCGCCTCTATGGCTGTCTTTTCATCAGACTCCGCAATATAGCTGGTACCCAGCCCAATCACACTGATTCTATCCCCTGTCCGCCGGTTTACTCTGTATTCCATCATCTTCCCCCTTAAACATTATTTTTCAGACATACTGCCATAGGCGGCACTAATCACCAATGGAAAACGCCGCTTCTGCGTTTTTCTTAGATTTGATTTAGTTTCACTTAGCATGGTTCCTTCATGCGATAGTGAAACTTCAAATCTTTTTTTCAATCTGATACACGAGATAATCCAGACAGTCAATTTCCTTCTGCGCCTTATGAACCTCATCCAATAATGCCTGCCTGTGATTTGACAGAACCTTTAATTCCCCTTTTATATCATCTGCCTGATAGCAAAGTAAAAAACGCTGTATGGTATCTTCACTGCATCCGGCATCTTTCATATTCAAAACGATGTGTTCCTGCTCCTGATTGTTATTTATAATCAAACTCATGCAACAAGCCTCCTTTCAGGATATTCCTTTTTATGAATCTTATCAAGTTCCTCTGTTATTTATAGTAAACGACAAAAATAATTGTCGTTTACTATAAACCCTCCGGGGGATGCGCACGATTTTTGTAAAGAAATTCTGCGTTAAAACACAGCAAAAATCGGCGCAGTCAACGTCAAAGCACAAAAAACTTTGTCGTTGACTATAATATAACACCGCATTGTACAAATAACAAATACTTATATTATATACCCACCCATAACAATTAAGCATATGTTACTGTTCGCTTCGTGCCCAGTAACAGCAGTGCTTACAGCACTGTATGCACACATTTTGCAAAAACAGCAAAATGGCATCATAAAACTCGTACTTTTGGCATAAACCATGCCAAAAATCCTCGAATTTGGTTCAGGTGCGAACAATAACAGACGCATTTTTCTTCCCATCAAAAAAGGTGTGAAGTCCTTGCAAACCAACAATACAATACCATGCAAAACTATCATCACACCTTTGCCTGTAACACATTTCCCTTATTTTACAATAGAAAATACAGCTGTGACACTGCCTGTTCCCAGCGCATCTTCCCAACCGGACAAATCATCAATTCTGCCAATGTTAGTATAGTCCCATGAATTAGAACCATAAAACATTACAATCTGGTTTCCGCTGTAAAGCACAATGTCTCCTGACTGCGTAGTCATCTGCCGGTTATCAGTTGGCAAGCTCTTCCCAAGCGAACCCACTTTTTCAAAACCGGAATAATCGTCCATTTCGATAGAGATTGGCGCTTTCTCCATCATTTTTACCAGTTCATGGGTTGCATCATTATTTTCTAATGTCGCAGTAAAAGACTGTTCTCCTATCGTTACACTCATTTTCATTGCTGTCATATCCTCCACTTCTTCTGTTTCCTTTCTTTCTACAGATGATGGTTCACTGTCATTTGACTTTGCTTCATTTTCACAAGCTGTGAAACTCATAACCAGCACAAATACCATAAATAGAATAAGAAACTTTTTCAAAAAAGCCCTCCTTTCCATGAACTGCAAAAAATTTCAACTGTTCCGATTTGTATTTTCTCGGCATTTCCTTACAGACTGTTTCGGAATATCGTTACAATATCATCATGTTCAGGCACTTTATAACCTCCGTCAAGAATCAACGTGCTGTCGGCAAGTCCTTCAAGCATTCCCTCATCAGCCCCAAGTTCCGTGATATTCATGACAAGTCCCAGTTCATTCATCCAGTTTTCCATTGCCGCCAAACCTTCCTCTGCCACCTGCTCATCCGTTTTTCCGGCAGCATCTACATCCCACACATTCTCTGCAAAACGCACAAACTTAGAAAGACCATATGGCATGATATAACGGTAATACGGCAGGGATACCGCAGACAAAGTCATTCCATGTGTGGCATCCGTATGGGCACCTACCGCCTGCCCCAGCATATGAACCATCCAATCAGTAGATTTTCCTTTTGCGACAAGCGTATTTAATGCCCACTGTATTCCAGCATCTTCGCCCCACCGGGCTGTTCTCCTGCCTTATTAGCAAGATGTGCGGGCGTAATCGTTGCCCCCGGTGCAACTGCATTACAGCGGATGTTTGTATCCACTAAACGCATCGCCACATTTTTTGTCAGCGTATTTAATGCCCCTTTGGTAGATGTATATGTTGCACCACAGAATGGACGGGTTCCATTGACAGAAGAAATATTGATAATAACCCCCTCATTTTTTGGCATAAAGATTTTTAATGCCTCCCGTATATAGCGCATCGGTCCACCCAGGTTGGTATTCATTACATGCAGCATCCAGTCATCATCTGTGTCGTCAATCATTTTCTGCTCCCCGATTCCTGCATTGTTGATAAGAATATCCAAATCCCCAAATTCCTTTATCGTTTCTTCAAATACCTTCTGCGTATCCTCCAAAGAACAGACATCTGCAACAACTCCTATCGTTTTTCCTCCCTTTGCCCGAATCCCTTCTACCACAGCATCCAGTTTATCGTTCCCTCTTGCTGTCAGTACAACGGAAGCGCCTTCCTCTGCAAACAATTCTGCCATTGTCTGCCCCATTCCATAACTGGCGCCGGTAATAATTGCAACTTTTCCATCTAACATTTGCTTATCCATATCATCACGCTCCTTTCGATTAACAATATAGCACTCCCTTGACGCAATATCAAATACCTATAATAAATATGTTTCTATGCCTTTTTAGCATACAGGCATCCTTTACCATCTCCCCTCCGTATCTTCCATATCTTCCTCCAACCAAAGGCTGCCACGGATGGTAACTTTTCCGCTGTCGGACTGCCACTCGTATTCTGAGCCTGCACGCTTCAGTGTTTCTTTCCGCCTCTTTAAGAGGGCGGCAAGGTCTGTGTTCCTCGCCTGTTCTTTTTCTTCTTCCGTGAAATGGATGTAGGATGACATGGTTCGATTCCCCCTTTCGGATTGTTTACATGATTTTCTGCATACAAAAAGCAGCAATCCATTTGTAGAATTACTGCCTTATAAAGAAATTTTTTAATTACATATTTGTGCAAAGCCATGCACAAGATGGGAGGTTTTATGGGGGATAGCAAGATTTTACTGCCGGATCATGCCCCGGAGGAATATCTGGACAGGCAAACGCTTTGGGAATCGGTTACAAAAGTGGAGAAGAAATCCAATGCACAGTTTGCTAGGGAAATAGAGGTGGCATTGCCAGTGGAGTTTTCCAGAGAATTACAGCTTGCAGTTATCAGGGAGTACGTGCGAACCAATTTTGTGTCAGAGGGTATGTGTGCGGATATTGCCATTCATGATAAGAGAAATGGCGGAAATCATGGGCGGACATTTGTAACCGTTATCTGTCAGTGGAACAGCAGATTGACCACCGCAACTATAAAAGACAAGGACTTCCCCTTGAGCCAACCATACACGAGGGATTTCGTGCAAGGCAGATGGAACAAAGGGGCAATGTGTCTGACCGATATAAGTATAACCGTATTGTAAAACAATTAAAAAGCAACATCCAAATAATGCTTGCTATCAATTCGGCTATGCCAATAGTTAGCATCACATATTTCTTCACCTTAAAATCCCATCCCTATATCCTGTCAATTCCCTGCAAACTCAAAAAATGCTGGCAATGAGAAATAGCAGGAACCACACAGAGATTCCATCATAAATGATTCATGCCCTTGCAAAAACAGCGGTAACGGTGATGATGTCACCGTCAATCTCCGCAAAAATCTCGCCGTTCATCTTGCGCATAAGCTGTCTGCAAATGTAAAGTCCCAGGCCGCTGCCACGGATGCTTTCCGCATTAGCGCCGCGCCAAAAACTCTCGAAAATATGCGGCAAATCGTCCACGCTGAGCGTACAGCCGCCATTCCTGAGCGCAATCTGGACACATTCGTCGTCTTCGGGGAAAATCAATTCCACACGCCTGCCGTCGCCGTATTTGAGAGAATTTTCCATAACGTTTTGCAGCACTTCAACGCTCCTGCTCAAATCCCCTGAAAGCAGACAATTTTTATATTTCCCAACGTTAAAATCTGTTTTGATAAGCGCCAGTTTTTCCCTGTAATATCCCGTGATTTTTTCAATAAGTTCCGAAAGATAAAACTCGCCCATATTCACTTCAAGACTAAGGAAATCTTTTCGCGAAGCGGTTATGATCTGCGAAACATAGCTCTCAATCTCGTCCGCTTTTTCGGTGATGCTTTCAGCGATTTTTTGCTGCTTTTTCGCGTCCGGATACAAATTTTTCGACAGTGCCGCCGAGTACAGTTTTATCGCGGAAAGAGGTGTTTTAATATCATGAGAAAGCGATAACAACAGCGTTTTCTTTTCTTTCTGCATTTCCAGTTCTCGCTGCTTTTGCTGTTCGATGTTTTCGCGGAGAATATCAATTCCCCAAAGAAATTTTCCGAAAAAACGGTTTTTTGTTTCCTTTACCGGCGTGGTGATATTTCCCTTTGAAAGTTCGTAAGGGAGACTGCTCAGGCGTTCAAAGGGCGCAAGAATTGCGTATTTTATATAAAGCATAACTGCGATAAATAAAATTGCTATAACGCCGAGAACAGCATTTACAATTCCCACAAAATGTGCCTTGTTGGAATAACCATTTGCACTGTAATCGAAGCGGTAAAGTTCTCCGTTTATCTCATAGATCACATAGTCGCTGTCCGTGCTGTAAAATTTTTTACCGTAGCGCTCAATATTTGTTACATACACACATTCGGAAATGTCGGCAGAACCATTCGCTTCTATTTCACGGGCAAGACGGCTTATCTCCACCCGATACTGCCTGCTCCCATCAGTCTTGTCGGCGGCAAGAATCATATTCACGACAACAAACAATAGGATTATGGTAATTGCAACTGCCGAGAAAACTCTGTTAAACACTTTCATATTTATAGCCCACCCCCCATACAGTCACTATTTTTTGGGGATTTTTGGGGATGTCCTCTATTTTCTGCCGCAGCCATTTTATGTGTACCGTTAGCGTCTGCTGCTCCGAAAAGCTGTCGCTGCCCCAAACCTGTCCGAAAATGTATTCCTTACTTAAAGCCCTGCCCTTATTCTCCATCAAAAGCAGGAGCAGTTCAAATTCCTTCGTGGTCATTTCCAGCTCTTTTCCGTTTTTGTAAACGGTACGGCTCGCCTTATTTATGCGTATATTGCCATCAGTAATTTCATCAAGAGCGTAACGCCGTTTAAAAATTCCGCTTATTTTTGCGAGCATGATATCAATATCATAGGGCTTTTCAA
>CANRVD010000049.1 GCA_947643145.1 uncultured bacterium
TGCGTCAGCGAGATATATATTACCACGCTTTCCACAGCTTGTCAACAACTTTTTTCAATTTTTTTAAAACTTTTTTCTGTCTGCTATTTTTTCATTATTTCATATGCAATACAACTCCTAAAAATATGTAAAAAGCATACCATCAAATAGCAAGAACTTTCTTATAAAAACACACAGTATGTATACTGTGTAAACGGAGAAGGAGGGATTTGAACCCTCGCGCCGCTATTAACGACCTACTCCCTTTCCAGGGGAGCCCCTTCAGCCTCTTGGGTACTTCTCCAAATGCTGTTACAATTTTAAAAAATATATAGTAACTAACTTTCTATAGCAGTTTCTTGCTTCCGTTCACCCTGTGACCAGTAACAACTATACTTCCAGCAGCAAACGCACACTTCTATAACCGCCATAGCAAAAAATAATTCTTTGCCAATGAGACCATCTTTCAATCAGATTTAGCCCCTAACAAAGAAAAAAGAAGCGGAGAGGGTGGGATTCGAACCCACGCGCCCTTGCGGACAAACGGTTTTCAAGACCGCCTCGTTATGACCACTTCGATACCTCTCCATATTCAGTTAAGCAGACATTGTAAATCTCTCCTTGAGATGCCCTTCACAAACACTGCTTTGCAAGTATAACATCTCCAGCGAACTTCGTCAAGTGTTTTTTTCATTTTTTCTATAGCAACTTTTTAAGTGCGTTACCATTCACGGTTGAATCGTAACTTTTAGGTCACAGTATATTTTTTCCCAATTCATAAATATACTATTCGCATCTTCATACCCATATTTATCTTCCAGTTCCAGCACAAAATCCGATAAGTTAAGCTTCCACTTCTTACAATAATCAAGCAGTGAAATCGGAATTTCCACACTCTCAACTTCTTCCTTTGGGATAACATTCCCTAAAAAAGCAATAAGCTGTCCTATCTCCGCCAAATAATAATGATCAATCCTGCTAATATACAGCATTGCATCTGATTTATTATAATAGTGTGTATCATCATTACGATACCGAAGCATTTCCAACCAAAGCTGCTCATTTTCCACTATGTTTTCCAGGATAATTCAAACAGCCTGTCAAAATCAGCAGTAGTCCCAGAAATAACTACATCCGATTGCTCAAAAGGGTCTATATATCCCTTTAAAGTAGTATATAGCCTTTTCATTTGCTCAAACTTCTTCATATATAATCATACCATTCCTCATAAACTCTGCATGTAAATCAGTAGAATAATTAAACCCTTTTCCATTCACCACATCAAACATCAGCAATGTATCTATTTCCTTCAGGCTGTCAATAAAATCTAACTGTACCTTGAAATCAGAGGTAGATTTCCATAATAATCTTTGGACTAAGGTTTACATCAGTAAAACATTCAAGCTTCTTCATTGCAATGTTCTCCCAAATATTTTTTATCAAAACATGCTTCATTATGCCACATCTTTCTTTTCCATACTGCAACTGCCATATTATGGTATCCATTTTATCACATATAGTATACAAACAAGACTACCTATCACACTTTCCAAACGAAACCTCATTTTATGCATCAAATGAATCCCCATATGTCCAACTCTCAAAATAACTACTGCAAAAAGCAGAAAAAAATTCCTTCCATAAACAGCTAACAGCAGAAATGCTATAACCGGCAATGTGGCTCCCGCAACAGGGATACCTAAAAAATCACTGTAAATTTGGTATGATAAGCATACATAGAAACAAAAAACCAATATATGAAAATCCAAAATGCATCGCTTCTCCTACATTGTTAAAATTGGCATTAAAACATTACCTCTGCCCAATTTTCAAATTTGGAACAGCATTCAAATCCCACCCGCTCCGTCTGCCTGCCATAAATTCATAATATCCCTGTACAGCAATCATAGCTGCATTATCTGTACAATACACTGGTGAAGGATAATACAGGGTAATCCCATTTTCTTTACAGCAGTCCTGCATAGCTGCACGCAAAGAAGAGTTTGCTGCCACACCACCGGCAACTGCTATACGCTTTTCTCCCAGCTTTTTGGCTGCTGCAACTGCGCGTTCCACCAATACGTCCACTACCGCCTTCTGAAAGGAAGCCGCCACATCTGCCTGATTAATCTCTACGCCTTTCATCTCGCACTGATTCAGATAATTCAACACAGCAGATTTTACCCCCGAAAAACTAAAATCATACTCTGATCCTGTTATCTTTGCACGCGGAAATTCAATTGCACATGGATTTCCCTCTTTTGATACCTTATCAATTTTTGGCCCGCCCGGATATCCAAGCCCAATTGCTCTTGCAACCTTGTCAAATGCTTCTCCTGCTGCATCATCATGTGTGCATCCGATAATCTCAAATGCTCCATAATCCTTTACCTGCACCAGATGGGTATGCCCGCCGGACACAACCAGACACAAAAATGGCGGCTCCAAATCAGGATGTTCAATATAATTTGCTGCTATATGGCCTTCAATATGATGTACACCAACGAGTGGTTTTCCCGCTGCATATGCCAGTGCTTTTGCTTCCCCTACGCCAACTAAAAGCGCTCCTACCAGTCCCGGGCCATACGTCACACTTATTACATCTATCCTGTCAAGAGGCACAGCAACCTGTGCAAGTGCCTCTTCAATTACCTGATTTATTCTTTCTATATGTTTTCTTGAAGCAATTTCCGGTACGACACCGCCATATAACGTATGAATATCTATCTGGGAAGAAATTACATTCGAGAGCACCTCACGTCCATTTTTCACTACTGCCGCTGCTGTCTCATCACAGGAACTTTCAATTCCCAAAACCAATATATCTTTCATAGCTGTCTCCAATTATTTTACACCGACCTTTTTCGCTTCTTGCTCCGTTGTCAGCTGCCATCCGAGGATTTTCCATTTTCTATTGCTGTCCCTGCGGCAAATAAACTGTTCAAATGTCTTCGTTGTATCTCCTTTATCTGTCAGCAGAGTAGAACTAATCACTGTTACACACTCTTTCCCATCCAATTCCACTGTTTTTAAGGTATCATTTTTCTGGACAACACTAACACTAATTGTCTTTTTCTTGTCTCCATATCCCTCTTTTTCCTTTTTCAGCTTCTTTATCATTTTTTCATAGGAATTATTTTCATCTGCAAGAAATTCCTCATCATAAAGCAGACGCAGTTGTTTAAACAGTGCTTCAAAATCCTTATCATTCAAATCATCATTGTATAAACAGCGGTTAATGCGCCAGTATAATTTTACTACCTCTGTCGGTGTCTCTGGATATTTTAATTCCAAATCCTTTGCCAAAAGTTTACCAATTTCTGTTGTTGGCAGAGCACCCTCTTCTGCTTCTTTCTCTGCCTGGCGGTTTAACAAAAAATATACTGCCAGCACAGCAGCTGCAACCACCAAAATCACCGTAAATGCACCTATTATTTTTTTCGTCGTCTTATTCATATTTACCTCATTTCTGCGCTGCTCTTTGCGCATTTCCACTATTTGTGTCAAGCAGCGCGCAGACACAATACCTGCCTGGTGAAAAACTTCCTTCTATTGTTCTTTCACACTTTATTCTTCTGGAAATTCCAATGTGCAGCTTTTTTTATCTTTCCCCGGGAATGCCTGTGGAAAGATTTTTTGCACAGGCTTCATATAATCCTCTGGTCTTATCAGGGACGGACTGTAATGTGTCAGCCACATTTCCCTGACCTTTGACTCCTTTGCCACTCTGGCAGCTTCCAAAAAGGTCATATGCTTTTTTTCCTCTGCCTTTTCCTGCTTTTCCTTCTCCCCATACATTCCTTCGCAAATCAACAAATCAGAATCCTTTGCATTTTCTATCAGACTTGCCGCCGGTCTGGTATCTGTACAGTAGGTCAGCTTAATTCCCTGCCGCGGCGGACCTATTACCATCTCCGGTGTATACGTCTTCCCCTCAAATTCTATCACCTCGCCTTTTTGAAGGCGGCTCCAAAGCTTCATTGGAACCTGATTTTCCTGAGCTTTTTCTACAAAAAATCTTCCTCCCCTTGGAACCATAATTGTATAACCATAACATGTAACATTATGATTTACACGAAATGCCTTAAGATGATAACCATTGATTTGGATTTCCTGTTCCTTTTGTGTCAATTCAATAAAATGTACCGGAAAAGGAAGCCCTGGCGCAATGATACATAAGCTATTTACCACCTTTTCCAAGCCCCTTGGACCAATCAGGGTTACAGGCTCTCTTCTGTCAGAATTTCCCATAGAAAGCAGCAGCCCCGGCAAACCACCAATATGGTCGCCATGAAAATGGGTAAAACAAATTGTATCAATCGGGTTCACACTCCACCCCTTTTCACGAATGGCAACCTGCGTCCCCTCACCACAGTCAATCAAAAGACTGCTTCCGCCAAGCCTTGTCATTAAAGATGTCAGCCATCTTCCCGGCAATGGCATCATACCGCTTGTTCCCAATAAACATACATCTAACATATATGATAAATATATCCTTCCTAAAATGAAATTAATTCTCGCATATGCGGGAGTCAAACGGTCAATATATATATCGGCTTCATGAAACAATTACACAATAAACCGACCATTTGATACCGTATCCCTACACGAAAAAAGGCAACATATAACTATGTTACCAATTAGTATACCATAAACATTATTTTTTTCCAATACAAGCACCGTTGCTATTCACAGTTGTTATATAAGCTCTGTTACCGCTGTTTCTTCTACAGGAATAGAGAACCCAGAAATCATTTTATCATAACATTCTTCACAAAGAATAAAAGAGTGGTATACCGCATCCTTATCAGAAAAGTATCCCCATACCTTTTTCCCTTCAAAAACATCTTCACGAAGGATTCCATTTTCTATTCTAATTTTTTTACCGCAGGCATTGCAAAAAAGTTCTCTTTTTTCCTTCATCATCCGGTTCCTCCTCGACTCATTCAATCTCCGCTAATACACTAATACAGTATAATACACTCTCTTTCACTTTGTATAGTGGAAATCATTGGGACAGATAGCACTCCATTAAGATGGCATCTTCCTCTGGCGCATGGTAATACCCCTTGCGTATGCCAATCTGCCGGAAACCGCTTTTTTGGTATAGATTGATAGCCCCAAAATTACTTCCCCTGACCTCCAGTAAAATCCGCTCTACCTTACGTTTCTCTGCGAAAGAAGAAATTTCCTGTAAGAGTCTTTTTGCAATTCCTTTTCTTCTGTGCGAATGGGCAACCGCCATATTGCACAAATCCGCAGTATCATAAGATACCCAAATACCGCAGTACCCGGCTATTTCCCCATCTAACACTTCCACCAGATAGATGGTGTCCTGAGACGCAAATGAATCCCGAAAGCTTTTCTCACTCCAAGGTACAGAAAAAATACTTTTCTCCAATTCTGCGACTTTACTAACATCTTCCCATTCCATTTCACGAATCATAGTATTGTACCTCAACAATAGATTACAGGCTCAACCAGTAAACCTATTATCATGAATCCCTGCTGCCCTGCTGCAAACGTATTGCACGCTCTCTCTCAGCCTGAGATTGTCTGAGATAAACTGGTTTATGTGCAGCCGCCGTCTCTATTTTTCCTTCTTCCAAATATACAGCGCCCAATGCAGCCACCGCAGCCGCACTCTGGCGGTTCAGATGAGTTGGTGCAATATGATAAGGAACGGTAAGCTTTTCTTCCAGTACAGACTTGTGTACAGGGACGCCATCTCCCAGAAAAGTCACTTTTTGGCTAAGCTTGTTTAAACTGTTGACAACCTCCAGAATATCTTCTGCTGTCTGTTCTTTCAAGCATTGCAGTCTGTCATCCTGCATCCGATAAATTCCTGTATATACCTGATTTCTTCTGGCATCCATCAAAGGGCAGATAACCCCTTCTGCCAATGCTGCCCGGTAAGCAAGCCCCTCCAGTGTCGGAATCGGTATAATTGGTTTATTTAACACAAGTGCCATTCCTTTTGCAGTGGAGGAACCAATACGCAGGCCGGTAAAGGAACCAGGCCCTGCAGCCACAGCAATCCCATCCAATTCTTCCAGTTCGATTCCTGACATTTCTACCACCTTGTCAATCATTGGCAAAAGCGTCTGTGAATGCGTCTGCTTATTGTTCACTGTAAATTCTGCCACCAAGCTGTCATCTGCCACAACTGCGGCTGAAGCCACCAAACCAGAACTATCAATTCCTAATATTTTCATCTATAGCCTCCGTATCTAAGCCTTCTATCGTTATCCTGCGATAATCAAATCCCTTTTCCAAATCCTTTTCTATTGTTACAGAAATTGTCTTTTCCGGCAATAGTTCCTCAATTCGCACAGCCCATTCGATGAGGCAGACACCATTACCAAAAAAATAATCTTCATAACCTATTTCATCCATCTCCCAGACGTCCGCAATCCGATACACATCAAAATGATATAAGGGAAGCCTTCCTCCCTCATAAATCTGTATCAGGGTAAAGGTCGGGCTGGATATCGGCTCATCTATTCCAAGTCCTTCACCGAATCCTTTTGAAAACACAGTCTTCCCCACTCCTAACTCCCCATTTAGCAGAATAATATCTCCCGGCTGGCAAATCCTTCCAAGCTTCCTGCCTATTAAAAAAGTCTCATCTGCTGACTCGCTATGAACTATCTGAATCTCCATACTTGTCCCCATTTCTACTCTTCTGGAGTATAATCTTTATACTTTTCTACCTGTTCCATTACTGTAGAATAAATCGCTTCATATTGTCCTGAACACTGTTCCTTTGGAAAAATAAATGCGCGTACTGGAGACATATAGAGATAAAGCCCGCTTTTTGTCTGTGTCACTTTACGTACATCATACCACTTTACCTCTGCCTCCTGTTCTGCCTGCCGGACCGTGATTCCCTCTTCTGCCAAGGTGTAGTGCAGCGACTGGTTAATGCTGTCACTCTTCCTTATCTGTACACGGCACTTGCCATATAACATCAACGGTTGTATTACAGTAAAAAGCAGCGCTATAAAAAGTAGTGCCAGAATCGTCGTTGTTTCAAAATGTTTCAAATTCCACAGACAGATAAATAAACTTCCAAAGCTGATTAGCAAACTAAAAGCACCTGAAATGCTATAATACGTATGACGCATTGTAAAAACAAACAAATCCCTCACATGCAAAGTTATATCAAAATCTATCTCTTTCATATACACTCCATTCCTGCATAGTATTACTTCGGAAGTTAATATCACAAATGATACTCCGCAAAATCTTGCGATACTTAACTTCCGAAGCAATACTAATGCGAATCTTCAATCTCTGTTACCTACTCACAGCCATTCTAAATAGCATACATAAAACCAGCCGGCTATGCCATCTGGTGCTGCAAAAACAGCAGCTTATGTTTTGCTAATATTGTTTAGGACAGCCTACCTGTTAATTTCAAAAAAAGAACATCCTCTTACGTGCAAGTATGACAAGTCTGTTTTTTCGGAAATTAGCCGTGAATGTAACATATCTCTACAAATATCATTATTATAACAAAAGCGGTGAAAAAAACAATACCATGAAAACAAACCCTGGTACAAAACACAAAAAATATGTTATACTATAGTTATACTTATCATTTTGACTAGAGGAGACATGCAAAGAACGGATAGAATTCCAGAATTTTGAAGATTATTTACAAAACCGATGTGCCAAAAGAATATATGGCTGACTTTCGTATAGGGGTGAATATAATGGATGAGGAAATGGAAATCAAGGAATTAGAAAAGCAAATCGAAGAAGAAATAGACTTTGAAAAACTAACAGAGCTTTGCGAACATTTGAAAGATGCGATACGTGAAATCCTTAATTCATGTGGATTATATTTCCGTATTTTTTCCAGAGTGAAGTCTGTCCATTCCATTGCCAAAAAAATTCAGCGCGGCAGATATGGAACAGCAGAAAACCCCAGGAAAATCCAGGATTTAGTCGGAATCCGCGTAGTCCTTTACTATTATGATGATTTAAGTATCTGCAGGGATATAACCGAAAGTACCTTCCAGATGATTGATGGCTGGTCCCGTCCTAAATATAATGCTGATGAATTTAAAGCAACTAAAATAAACGGGGTATTTCGTTTTCCAGTGGAATATTTCAAATTGTACAAAAAAGAATTATGGACACTGCCTTTGGATACTACATTTGAAATACAATTCCGTACTGTTTTTTTTGAAGGCTGGCACGAAATTGAACACGATATGCGTTACAAAAGCTTTCTTTCCGATGATGAATTTTGGAAGGGAAGCGAGGAACTTTCACGCATTCTGAACTGTGTCCTTGCAAATCTGGAATTAAGTGACTGGTCTCTCGTACAGCTTTTTGACCAGCTCTCCTACAACCACTACAAACGCGGCAATTGGGAATTGATGCTGAAAAGCAAGTACCGCATTAAAATCAGTGATAACGAAACACTGGATTCACAGATTTTAGACGTTTTTAACAGAGACAGAGAAGTTGCAAAACAGTTTTTTAAAGCCTCCAGAAAGCATCTTATCAGGGAGCTGTTAAAACTGGATAACCCACATGTCAACTATAATCTGATTGTAAAATTGATGAACAATCGTGATGTTCATAATGAGGAAATTGCTGCTATCTGTGACTCTCTGTCTCCAGTGCGGGATGACAAGGTTTACCAGAAGAATACATTTACCCGGTTAGAATCCAATGTGTTATTTCATTTGGAGCTTCCTCTGCTTCATAAGGAATCCAGAAATTTAAAGACCGAATTTCACAATGCTGCCACTATCCTCTACAAATGGGCACGTTTTAAATTCAATCCGGTATTTGAGGACATACCGCCTGAACTTTCGGGATATAAAAACTCCCTGCCGGGATATTATTTCAATATAATGTACAGCCCGGACGAGCTGTCCTTTGCCATGAAACTTATTTTTATTGATACCAAATCCGTTGGAACAATGTGGCACATACAGTCCTCTATTACACTGAAAGAAGATGGGAAACTTCATTTCTGCCATAAAACCTTTATGGATATGCCAAGAGGTATTTCCCACCGCTCCACTTTTAACAAGCCTTCTTTTTTGCCGGAACTGTCGAATAAAGTGGGGATTACCGATGTAATACGTCTCAGCAATAAAGCCAGATTTATTGCTGACAAAGAACAGCTTCAGATGTTAACCGGACTGATTCAGGCTGCCGACCGCAAACTTCCTGTTGTCGTAATCACACAATATACTAAAAGTTCTGCACCAGATGGAAATGTTGTTTTATATGATTATGACTATGATATGAATACCTTTACCATTAACGGAACAAGACTTGCTAAGGTAATTGGAAATTACTGCCATGTCTATATGATAGATTACGATTTGGTGTTCCAATTCAATCATACTATTAAACTGGAACAACTGCACGGGAAAGATGCTTATGGAACAATTTGTATCTTCTGGCCTGACTATACAAAAAAGGCAGTTGAACTTTTCACACGTAAAATGGTAATTGATACCCACTTTGATTTTAACCGCTTTGCCTTCCATGACGAAAACATCTCAGAAAAAGCATTCCGCCATAAGCTGGTACAAATTATAAAGGATGGTAATATATCCCATTAAAAAAGCGCACCAACTTCGCTGGTGCGCTAACAAAAAGCTTCGCTTTTTGTTGGTGTAACACTACATTTTGAGCAGTTTCCTATAAGCTGCTTATATACATTCCTTTGACAAGGTAAACAGCGTTCCTACCTCTTTATCTTCAAATAAGTCATATAGTCTCTTTGGATACCTTCCATTCATCAAAACAACGTCAATTCCTGCCTCGTATGCTAACTCGACGGCATTTATTTTTGTCTTCATTCCACCAGTTCCAAATTTTGTGCCAGCACCGCCGGCAAGACCGCGGATTTCATCATTGATTTCATGAACGACAGGAATTAACTTTGCATCCTCTGATTTCCTTGGGTCACAATTATATAATCCATCTATGTCTGACATAATAATCAGCAGGTCTGCTTTTGCAATTGTAGCAACAACAGCAGCTAAAGAGTCATTTTCGCCTACTTCTAATTCCAGCTCATCAATAGCAACCGTATCATTTTCATTTACAACCGGAACAGTACTTAATGTGAGCAGCCTCTCCAACGCATTTTCAACATTTTGTCTATGGTCTTCCAACAAACTATATTTGGTTAAAAGAATTTGGGCAACCGTAATACCGTAGTCAGAAAACAAGTTATCATATAAATGCATCAATTCACATTGGCCAACCGCCGCACATGCCTGCTTGCCCGGCGTGTCTTTCGGACGTTCGCGCAGCCCCAGTTTTCCCATTCCAAGCCCAATGGAACCGCTGGACACTAATATAACCTCATATCCTGCATTATGGATATCTGCCAAGGTCTTGGTTAACTGCTCTACCTTTCGGATATTCAACCTTCCGGTCCGATGTGTCAAAGTGGAGGTTCCCACCTTAACGACAATACGTTTCCTCTCGCTTATTTTTTTCACTTTCAGCCTCTTTCCGTATCCTGATTTATTCCCATTTAGCAGCTCTCCTCTTTCATAGATAACTGCAACTCCTTTAAATAGTGTGTATCAATTTTGGGAGTAGAACGTTCCTGCAAAGACTCGTATATTTTAGGAACCATAATACTCTGGTATGCCGGGCGGATAATCTTATCCACATTAATCAGTTCTTCCATACGATGTGCACTCCAGCCTACAATACGTGCCATTGCAAAAATTGGAGTAAACAGCTCTCTTGGAATGCCAAGCATGTTATATACAAATCCACTATAAAAGTCAACATTTGCGCTGACTCCTTTGTAAATTGCACATTCCTGTCCAATCACCTCAGGTGCAACACGCTCTATCATGGAATAAAGCTCAAATTCCTTCTTTTGATGCTTTTCCTCTGCCAAAAGTTTTACAAACTGCTTAAATGCGATTGCCCTTGGGTCAGAAATAGAGTATACCGCATGCCCCATTCCATAAATCAGACCACGTCTGTCAAAAGCTTCCCTGCGTACCAGTTTACGCAGATATTCCCGTACAGCATCTTCATCTGTAATATCACTGACATGTGCCTTTAAATCCTGAATCATTTCTACAACTTTGATATTGGCACCACCATGTTTAGGCCCCTTCAAGGAAGAAAGTGCTGCAGCAATTACGGAATACGTATCAGACCCTGCGGATGTCACTACACGCGTAGTAAATGTGGAATTATTTCCACCGCCATGCTCCATATGAAGCACAAGCGCCAAATCCAATACTTTTGCTTCTACATCTGTATACGCCTTATCTGGACGAAGCATCCTTAAGATATTTTCAGCAGCAGAGAGATTGTCGTCTGGACGGTGAATATAAAAACTTTCATCACACTCATAGTGATTATACGCATGATAGCCATAAACAGCCAGCATAGGAAATACACTGATTAACATCATGCTCTGTGTCAGTACATTTTCCAGTGTATTATCTGATATCTTTTCATCATAAGAAGAAAGTGTCAGCACACTCTTTGTCAAAGAATTCATAATATCCTTACTTGGCGCCTTCATAATAACATCACGCACAAAATTTGTAGGAAGCCTTCTGTTCTTCGCCAGGATTGTACTAAATTCAATAAGCTGCTCCTTTGTAGGCAGATTGCCAAACAAAAGAAGATATGCTATCTCTTCAAAACCGAAGCGGCTATCATTCCGAATTCCTTTCGTTAAGTCAAAAATATTATAGCCTCTGTAATAAAGCTGTCCGTCACATGGAATAATTCTTCCATCCTTTGTTTCACTTGCCTTAATTAAAGAAATATTCGTAATTCCTGAAAGAACTCCTTTGCCATTTTTATCACGCAGGCCTCTTTTTACACCATATTCTTCAAATAACGATGCATCAATTTTATTATTCTCCACACATACCTTACTATAACGTGTCGAATAATCTGACATCATTTTTTCAAAATTCTCATTACTCATAAATAACCCCCTTTTATTCTTTTCAATCTTATTCATCTTTTACTATACCATATATTTCGATAAAAAATTTTCACCTCAAGGATGGCACAGATTGCTTATCGGATTACAATAAAATATTATTAAAGATTTTTTCTGCAATCTCGCGAAGAATCAACAAGTATTCAGGACTAATCCCTTCAAATAACCTCTCTGACATTTTCTGTTTTTGCTGCTGCACTAATTCAATCACCGGAAATGCTTCCTCTGTTACAAGTAAATGGATATATCTTCTGTCTCCTTTGAAATTTCTTCTCTCCAAAAATCCTTTTTCAATCAGCTTATCCACTGATTTAGACACATACGATTTTGCAAAATAATGTCTTTCCACAATATCTTTCGCCGTATCAAAACTCTCATGCTCATGTAAGAATAGCAAAACCCGTATATCAGCTAAATTCAAAGTATACTTTTCAATCACTTCATTAAAATATGCTTCCTGGAACTTCTTATATTGCTGCCCAATTAAAAGCAGTTCCACTTTGTCATCCACCCCAACCACTCCCTTCCTTTACCATTTAGTATATTGTAGAACTGTTCAGTATAGAACTATTATAAAATTCCTATCCACATTTGTCAATCAATTTAGAATCTTTTAAGATTTGTGCGAACAGAGAACGTTACTGTTCATACCAATATTATAGTAGTGGACAATTGTCCTTGTATTCATATATTTTCATCTGTCTGCCCTATATTTTGTTTTTGTATGTAAATACTAAAAACGTCAGTTAAAGTAAGAAAAGGCATGTTTTGTAACAACAGACAGCAAGGCTGAATGGTTTTACGTATACTGTTTAGAGAGCCCATAATTAGTTACCGTATATCAAAAAGACCAGGGAAAATCCCTGGCCGATTTCTATTGTTGTCTCTTTTCTTACAAAGCACTGCAATTGAAGGAATCAAACAAATCCCCATCCTGCGGTTCCGTTTTTTCAGTAATACTCAAATCCATTCTCTTAGCACTTACTCTTGAGCCTTCCGGTACTGATTCCGTAATAAAACAGTTACCACCAATTACAGTCCCCTTGCCGATTACTGTTTCCCCACCCAGAATCGAAGCATTGGAATAAATCGTCACATCATCCTCGATTGTTGGATGACGCTTTACATCACGTAATAACTGCCCGCTTCTGGTAGAAAGTGCTCCCAGCGTAACCCCCTGATAGATTTTGACATTATTGCCAATCACTGTTGTCTCTCCAATCACGACGCCTGTTCCATGATCAATAAAAAAATATTCTCCGATAACTGCCCCCGGATTGATATCAATACCTGTATGTCCATGTGCATATTCCGCCATAATCCTCGGAATAAAAGGCACTTTCAGCCGATACAATTCATGTGCCATGCGATATACAAAAATGGCAAAAAGCCCTGGATAACAGAAAATAATTTCTTCCTTCGATTTTGCTGCCGGGTCGCCATCAAAGGCTGCCTGCACATCTTTCATTAAAACCTGCTGGATGCAAGGCAGGACAGAGAAAAAGGAAGCACAGATACCATCTGCCTTTTCCATAATCTCTTTTTCCCTGATATTTCCCTTCTCAAACTGTACCAGTGCAGATTGTACCTGCCCAAGTAAAGTATCATATAGTTTTAAAATATTATGTCCTAAAAAATAACCGGGAAGGTTTCTGCTCAGGCGTTCCTCGTCAAAATATCCCGGAAACATAATTTGGCGCAATCCCAAAATAATATGAATGACGGTGTCACGATTTGGCATCTGATGGCCGTGCTTCACATAAAAAAGCTCTTCTTCTTTATAATTATTTGTAATCTTAGATACAATATGATTTAATTCTGCCTCTGAAAACATTGTTTACCTCATTTCTGTGCCGCTTCCGTGCAAGCACGAGCAACTTTGACTTTTAATTCGACTCTGATGCTATGGATTGCTGTCTGCTTCTGACCCTGACATCATATTATCATATCTATGCAGAAATAGCAAAAAGGACACTATAAAAAGCGCACCGGCTTCACCAATGCGCTTTTATATAATATCTTTCTTACCGATTAATACTTGCTGTATGTGTTATCCTCTAATGAAATAATCTGTTCATTATGAGAGTCATTCATACCTGAAAAATCAGATGCATCAGGAATAGCACTGCTTCCTATACGTTTTGAACCAATAGAAGCTCCAAAGGAATCTGAAGAACTTCCCTCAAGAAAAGCACTTGCATTACTACTTTGGTTACGAAGAGTGTATTTACCAACTAACTGTGACAGATTTCTCGCCTGATTAGAAAGCTCTTCACTTGCAGCAGCACACTCCTGACTGGTTGCAGAGTTTGTCTGAACTACCTGTGATACCTGGTTAATCGCCTGGTCAACCTGCATTAATGCAGATGTCTGGTCATTTGATGCTGTTGCAATTCCGGCAATCAAAGTAACGATATTCTGAACAGCTTCCACGATTTCACTCAGCATTTCTGCTGTCTTCTCCGCCAAATCAGAACCATTCTGAACTTTCTGAATGGAATCTTCAATCATCTCTGCTGTTTCACTTGCTGCCTCTGCACTCTTAGCCGCAAGACTTCTTACTTCCTCTGCTACTACAGCAAATCCCTTACCATGCTCTCCGGCACGTGCCGCCTCTACTGCAGCATTCAGCGCAAGAATATTTGTCTGGAAAGCAATGTCATCTATTGTCTTGATAATCTTAGAAATATTTTCAGAAGACTCATTAATGTCTTTCATTGCACTAACCATATTAATCATTTCACGATTACCAGCTTCTGCATTTTCCATTGTCTCACGTACCAGATTATCTGCCTTTGTTGCATTGTCAGCATTCATCTTTGTCTTTTCCGTAATATCATCAATAGATGCAGTAACCTGCTCAAGGGCACTTGCCTGTTCAGTAGAACCCTGTGCAAGTGACTGGCTTGCCACAGCTACCTGCTGTGAACCTGTGCCTACCTGTACCGAAGCTTCGCGTATATCACTAAGAATTCCATTATTCTGGTCTACCAAAAGTTTAAAAGAATTCCCCAAAAGATCCTCTGCTGATTCCGGATTTACAACCATAGTTAAATCACCATCAGAAATTCTTTTTGCAATACCCGCTGCACGCTGCTGTTTTTCTACTAATGTATTGATATCATCAATCAATTCACCAAATTCGTCATTTTTCGTCTTCTCAAGATTAACGTTTACATCACCCTTACTAAGCTTTCCTAAGCTCTGCAGCACACCGTCCAATGGCAGGCGGATACTGCGAACAGTCGTTCCAGCTAAAACAATCATAGCAATAAACATAATAACCATGAATATAACAGATATGGTTTCATTCAAAGTTCTTGAATCATGTGCCTCTTCAGCAAGCTCATTTTTCATTGTAGAGCTTGTATCAAACATCTCTCCTGCTAATGTACTTATATTATTTGCACAAGGTACAAACTCTTCATCACATATCTTGCGGGCATCAGTCATATTTCCCTTTACCAAATCAGCCATCAGCACTTCGCCAATTTCCAATGCCTTTGTTGCTAAAGAATCTACTTCTTCTATCTGACTCTTTAACTCGCCCTCTACAACTGCATTATCAACAACATCCACAGATTTTTTTGCATCATCCATAATCTCCTCAACCTGTGCACGAACTGCATCGCAGTCCTCTTTTGTCACATTTTCCTTTTGTGCTAAATTGCAGACAAGAACTCCAATCTGCATATAATCAGCATTTGCTTTTGCAATATATGTATTTGCGACATCATATGTACTGATGACCTCCTCATATTTTGCTGTAACATTCCTGTGCTGTACACTGTTAAAAAGAACAAAAAACAATACAACAACAGCCATACCAATAAAAGACAAATATAGTTTAGTGGTAACTTTTAAATTTTTCATGATTATTTGTAATCCTCCTTTTGCTAATCTTCCTCTTCTTCCTCTGATATGTTTTCTTCGTCCACATCATAAATCAACTTTTCCGGGTCAAGCAGCAGCTTTACCTCAGAATTCACTTTACCAATACCAAATACGTATTTTTGTGCTTGTGATTTCAGACTGCTGACACTCGGAGGCGGCAAAATCTCTTTTTCACGTATATCTACTACTCCTTCGATTCCATCAACAATCAAACCGATAACCGTATCCTTCACCTGTATAACAATCACACTAGTGCGGTCATTGTATTCCAATGGCTCTTTTCCAAAACGGATACGGACATCAATAATTGGAATTACCTTACCACGCAGATTTATCAGTCCCATGATATAATCTTCGGTTTCTGGTACACTGGTATACTGCTGCAAACCGATAATTTCATGTACATTATCTAGAGAAATTCCATAAATCTCACTACTGCTGCGAAAAGTCATAAACCGTTTTTTCGGTTCTTCCCGCTCGACAGCCATCGGATCGTCTACATCGAAATCCTGCGCATCAAGTTTTTCCTCTGCCATAGTAAACCTCCTTTTCTAAAATAGTTTGGATAGTATACCCTGAAATTCCTGAAATAACCAGTATTCTGTTTAATAGCTGAGTAAACCGCCGCTATCCAAAATTAAACTGATACTTCCATCTCCCAACTGGGTACATCCTGAAATTCCTCTTACCTGCTTTATGTAGCCTGGCATCGGTTTTACAACAATTTCCTGCTCTCCTACTAATTCATCTACAAAGACAGCAATTTTTCTATCTTCATGATTCAATATAATAACAATACCGTCTTCCAGTTCATCTTTACCATTCTCCAGATGATAAAAACGGTTTAATCGAATCAATGGATAACAATCTTCACGTATCATGAAGTATTCTTCCCCATCCGGCTCTACAACAAGATGATCCTTCGAACCACGGATAAACTCTGTGACACCATTTGTTTCAGCTACGAAATTAGTGCCGGAAACAGAGAAAATAATACCATCTATAATTGCCAGTGTCAAAGGTATCTTCATCGTCATAGTAGATCCAAGACCCTCTTCACTTTCAATATCCAATACACCACCGACATCCTGAATACTCTTTACAACTACATCCATACCTACGCCACGGCCAGAATACTCCGTAACCTTTTTCTTGGTAGAAAATCCCGGAAGTGTAATAAAGTTATATACTTCTTTGTCTGACAAATCCTTTTCGGAACGGTTGCCAAGCAGACCATTTGCCTTTGCCTTAGCAAGAATCTCTTCCCTGCGCAATCCCTTTCCATTGTCTGCCACACTAATCCAAACCTGGCCGCCTTCATTTTTAGCTTCAAGAACAATCTTGCCCTTTTCTGTTTTTCCAGCTGCCTGACGGTCTTCATTGCTCTCAATTCCATGGTCGACAGAATTACGAATCATATGCATCAGTGGGTCGGAAATATGCTCAATAATATTCTTATCCACTTCTGTATCTTCACCAATTACCTCTAATTCAATATCCTTTCCAAGTTTTTTAGATGTGTCATACACGATGCGGTTCATCTTCTGGAAAGTATTCTTCAGAGGCATCATACGCATAGCCATGATTGCATCCTGCAATTCAGATGTAATCTTTGAAAGCTGCATCGCCGCCTTTTGAAAATTCGTCAAATCCAGTCCCGGCACCTTCAGATCCGGATTCTGTAAAACAACTGCCTGGGCAATGACAAGTTCTCCAATTAAGTTCATCAGCAAATCCATCTTTTTAATATTTACACTGATAAAACTCTGCGTCTCCCCTTTCTTAGCCGGCGGCTTTTTCTTCACCGGAGCTTTTTTCGCTGCAGGGGCTGCATCCTTTTCCGCTTCTTTCTCCTGCTCCTCATCCGTCAGCACAATAGACTTCGGCTTCTGTGTTTCCACCCGTACCGTCGGCTGTTCTACTGGTGCCGTTAAGACTTCACCGGCACTGGAGATTGGAGATTCTACCTCCGTACAGAAAGCAATAAAATCCTCGCTGGTACATTCATTAATCTCTACATGCTCAATACCAGATCCGGCATTGCTGACAAGTTCCATAATATGGTCAGCTTCTTCTACTGTCTGGAGTGCAATCTTAAAACCAAACTCCATGATGACATTCGAACTGTCCGGATTTGAAATAATATCAGCCGGTGTAAACAGTATATCCTCTGCAATCCCTTTTAAGGCATTCACAGCAATATATGCTTTAATATTTGCCATATCCGTATCTTTCGCATATGTAATATCAATTGTATAGAAACGGCTGGCATCAGAAGCTACCGGTGCAATATAGAAATGCGGCTTTTCTGCCGGTGCAGATGTCTGTTCCGGCGCGGCTGCCTTTTGAGCAGATGCAGCATCTCCGCCGCCCTTCCCCTGTATCTTCTTCAAATACTTATCTAATTGCTCAATCAGATTGTCTGCATTTCCGTCAGACTCCGCCCCCTCTTTAATCTTCTCTAATTCTCCTGCAATAAAATCAGAAACTTCAAAAATATAATCTAAAAGTTCTGCATGAGGAATTTCTTCTGGATGGCTTTCACGAATATAGTAAAATACATCCTCTAGCTTATGGGACAAGGTTGTAATGTTCTGATACATCATTACAGCAGATGCCCCTTTTATGGTATGCATTATACGAAAAATTCCGTTAACATGGTCATCATCGAACTCTCCAACATCTTTACTTTCCAGACAAATATTTTCCAGATTTTCAAGACCTTGCTCTGTTTCGAAGATAAACATATCTAACATACCTTCTGTAATCATATCATCTGCCATAGTCTCCTCCTTACGAAATCATCCCAAGCTTACGCAGTACATTTTCAAACTTTGTCTGGTCAATAGGCTTACCGGCATAGGCAACACAGCCCAAATCAAATGCTTTATTAACATTAGCCCCCTCATTCAAGGCTGTTGTCATAATAATCTTTGCTCTTTCTTCCTCCGGAATATTCCTGTCTTCCTCAATATCACGAATTGCCTTCAGTGCCTGATAACCATCAAGAACCGGCATCATAATATCCAGGCAGACTAAATCATATGCCATGTCGGCATCTAAAGCCATTAAAAAAGCATCTACCGCTTCCATGCCATCTACAGTTACATCACATTCGCCATACTTAGATAAAAACTTAAGCATAAACTTTCTGCTGGCAAAATCATCCTCTGCAATCAGAATCCTCATAAAAGTTCCTCCATTTCTTACATATTTTAATTATTTATGGCATCGTATTGAGTACATTATACACCTTACTCGCAATATTTTCCAATGATGCCTGTTGGGCAACTGCCCCTATATCAAATGCCACTTTCGGCATTCCATATACAATACAACTTTTTTCATCCTGTCCAATTGTCTGTGCTCCTGCCTGTCGCATCGCAAGAAGCCCTCTGGCTCCGTCAGACCCCATACCCGTCAGAATGACACCAACAGCGTTCTTACCCGCTGTCTTAGCTACTGAATGAAAAAGTACATCCACAGAAGGACAATGTCCACTCACTTTTTCAGTTCCCTTTACCTCTACCCTGTAAATGCCTCCTGCTTTCGTCAGGCGCATCTGCCTGTCACCGGGAGCAATCAAAACCAATCCCTGCTCTACCAAATCACCATTTTCGGCTTCCTTTACCCTTACCTTACATTGTTTATCCAGACGTTCAGCATACATTTTAGTAAATCCGGGTGGCATATGCTGTACAACTATCGTCCCCGGTATATCAGGGTTAAGCTTCTTTACAACATCATAAATTGCCTCTGTACCACCCGTAGAAGCACCAATTGCCAAAATCTTATCCTTATAAGATTTTCCCGAAGATAACACTTTTGCTCCCTCCGTCTTTTTATATTTACCCAATTGAACGGTAGCTGCAATCCTTACCTTTGCTATCAAATCCTGGGAAATCCACCGGTTGATCCCTTCTGGCTGTGCATCTGCCGGTTTACTGACAAAATCCACCGCACCAGCATCCATTGCATCAAACACTGCAGAATTTAACGAACTAATCATCACTGTCGAAAGCGGATACTGCGGCATCAGCTTACGCAAAAACTCAATTCCATTCATACGCGGCATTTCCACATCTAATGTCATAACATCCGGGTCAAACCGCAAAATCATGTCACGCGCCTGAAAAGGATCTCCAGCTGTTGCAACAACCTGAATATCCGGCGCCTGATTAAGCCCGCTTGATATCATTTTTCGAAACAATAAAGAGTCGTCTACAACTAGTACTTTTATTTGCTTCATTCTGCTCCCCCTAAATGCTCTTCCTGTAAATGGATGGCTGCACATATCGAAATTTGGTTGCTGCTTTATCAATACTCTCTGTTGTTCCAATAAACAGATAACCACCATCTACCATATGATTATAAATACGGTCTAATAACCGCCGTTTTGTCTCTTCCTCAAAATATATCATAACATTCCGTAAAAAAACAATATGAAATTTTCCACGGAAAGGAATGGAATCCATTAAATTAAACTGCCGGAATACAATTTTTTTCCTGATATCTTCTATCACCTGAAACTCATCCGAGCTAATCTTTTTGAAATAACGCCTTTTCCATGCATCCGGCATCGGTTCAATCTGCTCTGCCAGGTAAACCCCGCTCTTCGCTTTCTGTAGTACCCTTGTAGAAAGGTCTGTTGCCAAAATTTGTGTATTCCATGCTTTATCCAGATTAAAAAAATCACATAACACCATTTCTATCGTATAAGGCTCCTCACCGGTAGAAGAGGCGGCTGACCAGATTCTGACATCCTTCCCCCTGTTCTCCTGTGTTTTCCTAAGCCACGGAAGAATCACTTTCTCCATATATTCAAAATGCTCAAACTCTCTCATAAAATATGTATGGTTTGTTGTCAAAACATTAACCAAATTGACAGCTTCCTTGCCATTTGGGTCTTTTTCCACTATATCAATATATTCTTTATAACTCTGATAACCATTTCTGAGCAGGTAATTTTCCAACCGCCCGGTTATCAGAACCCTCTTCTGACTTAAGTCTATACCATAATTCCCTTTAATATAAGTTACTATGCTCCTAAATTCATTCTCAGAAAGTTGCAAGAAAAATCCTCCTCCCTTACATTGCAACAATTGCAAATTCTAAGTGCTCATCTTCTTCTACTGTTATTACAAGGTACGTCGGACGATGTCCAGCCTGCCTTGGGAAAGAAATACTCCCCGGATTCATCACTTTAATTCCTTCAGAATCCTCAATCATTGGCATATGGGTGTGTCCAAAAAGCACCAGACTTGCCCCATTTGCTTTTGCCAGTTCTTCCATGGTTTCTGTTCCCATCTTGCAGCCATATCGATGACCATGTGTTAACAGTGCCTTTTCCTTTCCGATTGAAATAAGCTTTGTTCCCGGCAAATCTGGTGAAAAATCACCGTTGCCGCCTACTGCCACCACTGGACAGTCTACAAAATGCTGTATGCTTTCTAAAGAACCCTGAATATCCCCCAAATGAATCAGCATGGATAGCTGCTCTCCTCTGGGACCAAATACGCTAATTGCTTTATGCAAATTAACATTGTTTCCATGAGAATCACTAACAACCAAAATTTTATCTGCCATATCATAATACCTTTTCCTTTATCAACTCATCGTACATTGCCATTAGGGCTTTTCCTCTGTGACTTACCTTATTTTTTTCCTCCGGGGACAGTTCAGCAGTGGTACAGCCAAAGTCCGGTACATAAAAGATAGGGTCATATCCAAACCCATTTTCTCCTTTTTCTTCGTATCCCACTCTTCCCTCTATTATACCACGTGTTGTAATTGTTCGTCCATCTGGAAATGCACAAGCAATTACACATACAAAACGCGCCGTTCTCTTCTCGTCTTCTACCCCCTCCAAAAGCTTAATTATATGATTATTCTTAACGGAATACGGAGTATCCTCTCCCAGATACCTGGCCGAGTAAACACCTGGTGCTTTATCCAGATAATCTACCTCCAGCCCGGAATCATCCGCCAGAACCATCCGCCCTGTAATGTCACTAATCTTTCTTGCCTTAATTACTGCATTTTCTTCAAATGTTTTACCATCCTCAATAATCTGGACATCCTGCAGGTCTTCATCCTTCAATGAAGAAAAGACGATATTTTCTTTGCCAAGAATCTGGCGTATTTCATTCATCTTTCCTTCATTCCCTGTTGCTACGATTATTTTCTTTCGCTGTGTCTCCATGTCTGTCTCCCATCTGCTGCGTCAGTTTATGCTATTGCCCATCCCTTGTCTCTTCCTCCAGCGCCTGCAAAATCCCATCGCGTATTCCCAGCGCTATCTTTTGCTGTCCACTATCTTTCCGAATAAATCTTAAGTCCTCCTGATTGGACATATATCCTATTTCCACAATGGTTGTAGGCACCTCTGCATGATTCAGTATATATAACTCTTCCCGCAGAATCGTACCACGATTTCTAAGCCCCGTTGCATTTTCAAACTGTTTTAGCATAATCTGCGCCAGACGTTTATTGGTCATCAGTTTTTGATTTGTCTTACGATTAGAATATAGGGTTTCAACCCCATGCGCAGT
The DNA here is from genome assembly GCA_947643145.1 of uncultured bacterium. GTDB lineage: Bacteria > Bacillota > Clostridia > Lachnospirales > Lachnospiraceae > Butyribacter. The sequence goes on from CANRVD010000049.1 coordinate 22,399, forward strand.
CGTATCCCCAACACTGGATGCATTGCAATGGATACTCACTAATAAATCTGCCTGCACACTATTGGCAAGCTTCACCCTTGCCTTTTTCGATACCTCTTTGTCCTCCAGTCTGGTGTAATAAACCTTAATATCTTCTTCCTCTAAAAGCTTCTGAAGATGATTGGTTACTAACAGCGTATACTCCTTTTCCACATGAAGCCCGTTTTTGGAAGAGGTTCCTTCATCCATCCCACCATGTCCGGCATCAATCACTACAATCTTATCAAATATTTCCTTAGGTTCTGCCAAAGAAATATAATAGGCATCTTCTGCCTCATATAAAACCGGCTCATAAAGCCTCTTTGTCATCATCTCCACACTAATAACATTTTTTTCCGCCTGTTGCTGTTTCTGGTCATTGATTACAAGCTTTTTCAGTATAAATTCCTTTTTTGCAGCCGGCCCCTTTTTTACTTCAAAACCATGAACCCTGATAACGGAATCCTTTGTCACACTTCCGCTTACTGCCCCCTGAAAACTCATGCAAATCTTAGACTCCATATATTCATTGAAAATTGTTACCTTCGCCAACTTGGTATTCTCTGTTTTAGGAACACGGATATAGGTGTCCGACCTGTTCTCTACCTGATTCTTGGTAGCATTTTCCACCTTCCTAATCTCTTCTTTTTTGCCCACTTCCTCTTCTTTTTTAATTTCCTGCTCCTGTTTCTTTTCCACCGCCATAACAGTGTCACCCGGTTTCACCTGTATGCGCTCTGCGAAAGAAATGCAACATACAAGAGCCACAAGAAGCAACGATATGCTCTGAACGGCAAGTGAGCGCCACTCTTTTATTCCCATTTTCTAATGTGCCTTTCGTCTTTATCAAAAATAAAAATAACCACATACCACATAAAGTATACAATAATCCTCTTTAATATGCAAGAACCAAAAGAATCCACAGAATAGTTATTTCTTCCAGCTTATCCATTTTATCAGGACAAACGCATGAGTGAATAAATTGTGAACAAACACCACTTTTACTGTAA
>CANRVD010000050.1 GCA_947643145.1 uncultured bacterium
GTTAAAATGGTTGATTATCTCAAAAAAGCCTTGATTTACGGGCATACACGCAGGATTTCAAGCTGAATTTACTACCAATTTACTACTTTTGAGGGAAAGAGCCTTACTACAAGCGCTTTGCGGGCGCACTTTTGCCGGGGACAGGGATTTATCCTTGACGATTATTCCTCTTTTTATATTCGCTAAATAGGTGTATTCCCGTTTGCTAAACATATTTTTGATAATGAGTAAAAAATTGAAGAAGTATTTGAAAAATATGAGTTTTATAATGGAGAAAGCAAAGTGGAAAACTGTGGCATATGTGCGAATATATTATACTGGAGGATTTTATAATGGACAAGTATATTCTTGATAATAGCAACGGGCTTTGGTATGAACGGATCGGGGATTATTACATCCCCTGTCTTACCTTACCCGCCGAAGAAGAAAAGCCGATAGGCGTTTACGGATAGCGGCGGCAGGGAGAACAATTTTCTTTGTCGCCGCTATTTTTTTGATAAAGATAAAATATTAAAAAAATATGCTATAATGTTTGTAACGAAATTCATTTTTCTCCGTCTAACTGATGGACATAGGAGGTGATGATAAGTATGGACTACGAAAAGCTGTATAATTTGTACTATATGCAGATTTACTCTTATGTGGTTTCTATTGCCCGAAATCGTGAGTTAGCAGAAGAAATAACGCAAAACACCTTCTATAAAGCAATTTCTGCCAAAGCTAAATTCAAAGATAAATCGAATGAGTTGACTTGGCTATGCTCCATTGCGAAGAATCTTTATTACGATGAGTTGCGTAAGAATCGGCATATTACAGATATGAGCGAGATCAGCGAACTGCCGTCTGATGAGAACATAGAGCGCACAGTTTCTGATTCTGATATGGCTTTTCGTGTACACCTTGTACTGCATAATTTGAATGAACCGTATAAAGAGGTCTTTCAGCTTCGTGTGTTCGGGGAACTTCCCTTTGCTCAGATTGCCACAATATTTGGCAAGAGCGAGACTTGGGCGAGAGTTACTTATCATCGTGCAAAATTAAAAATTCAAGAAAGGATGGATGAGAAATATGAGTAACCCGTGTGAAGTTGTTCAAGATTTGCTTCCGCTGTATGTGGATGGAGCTTGCAGTGAATCCAGCTTAGAAATGATAAAAGAACATTTAGAATTCTGCCCTGAGTGCAGAGAAATCTATCAACAATTGTGCTCTCATACGAGCGAGGAGATTTTACAAAAAGAGAAAGACGGCGTAATATCCAGACATAATCGTAAGTTAAGAAAGAAAAAAATACTAACAATTGTTTCTTCAGTTATTTTTACTCTTATAATTGTTTTCGCTTGTATCAGTCTGTGGCCTGCTTCAATTGATTATGGAACTTCCGACATATACTCTCGTCAAGATATGAGCGACGCTATCGATTTAATTAAGAAAGAGTTTTATTCGTGGGATGGTTGTAAATTGTATTCTATCAACTACACGGATGACGACTTGTGTCAAAGAGAATTGGAGTATTGTAATACTTTAGCAGAAGAAGGCGTCACTTATGACGAATGCATTGTTTTTAGAATGCAATTTCGTTCTCCTATTTTTGGCGGCGGTGGATGGAATACGAATTTTAGATATGACTGGAATTGGTATCTTGCTCGAACAGAAGGCGGAGAGTGGGAGTTACTAACTTGGGGAACGTCATAAACTCATAGAACATCGGCTCTTTCTATGTAAGCACCACCAGCTTGACCGCTCGGCGGTGTTGTTTTCTGTTCAGAAGTTATTACTCCGGCGGTTAAATATCGACGTTTTTACTTGCTTAAATTTCCATCTGCCGCGTTGTCATCAATTGTTGTAGCACTCGCTACAACTCATTCTTCCGCCTTGCAGATGAAAATGTATTCTGCGTAAAATTCATCGACATTTAACCGCCGGAGTAATACCTTTCTCTGTCAAAGGATGCAGTACATTTTTAAATCTAAATATGTATGAAAGAACGATAAAAGACGTTAAATAGAAGAAACTCGACTATAGACGAATGCAAAATTTAGTGTTATAATGCATAAATATGGGTGAAAAGGAAAATGCTTGTGCACAGAGACCTGTAGGGAAAAATTATGAGGAGGAAATAAATATGGGTACTTTTGACGACGCTAATGTAGATAAGGATTTGTTAAGCCAGATTTTTGCAGACGAGGGTGATGATGGAGAGACAGATGCATTGTTAGATGAGATGTTAAAGGATGTTGAAAAGGAAGCATCTATGAAGGAAGAAGAGAAAACAGAGGATACAGCTACAGCCGAAGAAGCAGAGGAAGAGCCTGTACAGGAAGAACTTCCATTGGAAGAAATTGCAGCAGAAGAAACAAAGCAGCCGGCAGAGGAAGAGACAGCCGAAGAAGCGGTAGAAGAGCCAGTACAGGAGGAACCGGTACAGCAGCTGCATTTTGAAACAAATAAGGAGAATGATTCTGTCCTTAAAGAAGCGAGGGAAATTATGGATGCAGAGCGTGAGAATGGTACTGTTACAACGATTACAAGTGGTACAACCATCAAGGGAGGCATTTCTTCGGATGGCTCTTTGGAAGTTATGGGTGTGATTACCGGTGATGTTGAGTGTCAGGGTAATGTAACAATCGTTGGTAAGGTATCCGGTAATGTCATTGCTTCAGAGGTTTATGTAAGTACCCAGAGATTAGAAGGAAGTTTAAGCAGTGAAGGACCTGTAAAGATTGGCGTTGGCACCATTATCGTTGGTGATGTGGATGCTACTTCAGCGTATATTGCCGGAGCGGTAAAGGGTGACATTGATGTCAATGGCCATGTGGTTGTTGATTCGACTGCAATTATTAAAGGAAATATCAGGGCAAAATCTGTTCAGGTGAACAATGGTGCTGTGGTAGATGGTTACTGCTCATTAAATTATGCTGGTGTAAACTTAGACGATTTTTTTGAAGGGAAATAAAAAGGTTCGAAGTTCCACTAACGTATAAAAATACCATGCGAATTGGAAACTAAGTCAAACCTAAGAAGAACGCAGAAACAGCGTTCTTTGCATTTGAGAATTTTCCTGTTCTGTAAAATATATAAGTGAGGCTGATATGGCAAAATATAAAAGAATATTATTAAAGTTAAGCGGGGAAGCGCTGGCAGGCCCGAATAAAACCGGATTTGATGAAGCTACCTGTCTTTTGGTGGCAGAGCAGGTGAAGCAGCTGCTTTCAGATGGTGTGCAGGTTGCAATTGTTACCGGTGGCGGCAATTTCTGGCGTGGCCGCAGCAGTGAGAATATTGACCGTACAAAGGCAGACCAGATTGGGATGTTAGCAACGGTTATGAACTGCATCTATGTGTCAGAGATTTTTCGCAGTGCAGGGATGAAGACGGAGGTTCTGACACCTTTTGCCTGTGGTTCTATGACGAGGCTTTTTTCAAAGGATTTGGCAAATGAGTGTTTGGAAAAAGGAATGGTAGTATTTTTTGCAGGCGGCACAGGTCATCCGTATTTTTCAACAGACACCGCAACAGTGCTTCGGGCGGTTGAGATTGAAGCAGATGTGATTCTGTCAGGAAAGTCAATTGACGGCGTATATGACTCAGACCCTGCTGTTAATCCGGATGCAAAGAAATTTGATGAAATTTCTATTGATGATGTTATTAACAAACGTCTTGGTGTGATTGATTTGGCAGCTGCAGTGCTGTGCATGGAGAATCATATGCCTATGATGATATTTGGTTTAAATGAAAAGGATGGTATTGTAAATACTGTAAGAGGTGTAACACAGGGGACTTTGGTTACAGCCTGACGTAATCCAGACGAATCTACAGGCTGCAAGCTTGTTGCATTAAAGGGAATACAAAGAAAATGGAGGCTATCATGAGCGCAGAATTAGAACAGTTTAAAGAGAAGATGACAAAGTCAGTTGATAATTTGCAGGAGGAATATACAACAATTAGGGCAGGCAGGGCGAATCCGCATATTTTGGACAAAATCAGTGTGGAGTATTACGGACAGCCGTCGAATTTGCAGTCCGTAGCAAATATTTCTGTATCCGAGGCACGTACTTTGCTTATTCAGCCTTGGGATGCAAGCCTGATTAAAGAAATTGAAAAGGCAATTTTGGTTGCAGATTTGGGACTTACTCCCAATAATGATGGTAAGGTAATCCGTCTGACGTTTCCAGAGCTTACGGAAGAACGCCGTAAGGAATTGGTGAAGGATGTCAAGAAAAAGGGTGAGAATGCCAAGGTTGCTATTCGTAACATCCGCCGTGATGCCAATGATATGACAAAGAAGCAGCAGAAAGCCAATGAAATATCAGAGGATGAGCAGAAGGATGCAGAAGATGAGATTCAGAAGCTGACAGATGAATTTGTTGCAAAAATTGACCAAATGATTGAGGATAAGTCTAAGGAAATTATGACAGTATAGCAGGTTTAAGACGAGGAAGGGATGGACTTTGGTCTGTCCCTCTTTTACAGGATAGGAAAGTTCTTGAAAGAGTCAATGTGGGGTGCACGATATGGCAAAAGAAAACAGAGATGTGCCGCGTCATGTGGCAATTATTTTAGATGGAAACGGAAGATGGGCAAAGAAGCGTATGCTTCCAAGGAATGCCGGACATGTGGCAGGAAGCAAAAATGTGGAAAAGATATGCAAGGCTGCATGGGAAATGGGCATTGCGTATGTGACAATGTATGCATTTTCAACGGAAAACTGGTCAAGGCCAAAGTCAGAGGTTGATGCATTGATGAAGCTTCTGCACCAGTATTTGTCCGATTGCTTAAAGACCAGTGAGAAAAATAATATGCAGGTGCGGGTAATTGGTGATATATCTGGATTAGCGCCTGATTTGCAGGAAAGAATCAGGGAGCTTGAGGAGTTTTCAGCAAAAAATACGGGGTTACATTTTCAGGTGGCATTGAATTATGGAAGCAGGGATGAGATAATACGTGGAGTTAGAAGACTTGCACAGGATGTTCAAAATGGAGTCGTCCTGCCGGAGAAGATTGATGAAAGGCTGATTGGTGAGTACCTTGATACAAAGGGAATACCGGACCCGGATTTGATGATTCGCACCAGCGGGGAACAGCGTTTATCGAATTATTTACTGTGGCAGATGGCATATACGGAGTTTTATTTTACCGATGTGCTGTGGCCGGATTTTAATAAAGAAGAACTGGAAAAAGCGGTAGCGTATTATCAGAAACGTGACCGCAGGTTTGGCGGGATAAAGTAACGGTGGAAGGAAAATGTGGAAAATATGTTTCGAGTAAGATTACTGAGCGGTATTGTGTTGATGGCTGTTACGATTGCCTTAATGGCATATGGAAGCTATCCTTTATTTTGGGTGATTACGGGAATTTCCCTGATAGGGCTTTTTGAGCTGTACCGGGCTGTTGGGATGGAAAAGACGCTGCCTGCGGTGCTTGGCTATATTTCAAGTATTGTGATTGATATACTAATCCTTGATAATGGGTATGAATATCTTTTAATCTGGCTGGTTCTGACGCTGATTGTCATGATGGCGTCGTATGTGCTTGCTTATCCAAGGTATGATTCGGAGCAGATGACGATGCTGTTTTTTGGACTGATTTATGTAACAGTGATGTTATCCTTTGTATTTAAAGTACGTTTTCTGGAAAATGGTATCTTATTTGTATGGCTTATCTTTATCGGGGCATGGGGCTCTGATACCTGTGCGTATTGTGTTGGAAAACTTTGCGGAAAGCATAAGCTTCCGTCTGAACTGAGTCCAAACAAGACGGTGGAAGGGTGCGTTGGCGGTATTTTAGGCGCTGCGCTGATTGGCTTTCTATTTGCCCTTGCATTTTTTAAGAATCAGGATTACTGGTGGCAGTTTGCCTTAATTGGCGGTGTGTCTTCTGTAATCTCGCAGATTGGGGATTTGACAGCTTCAGCGATTAAGCGTAACCATGATATTAAAGATTATGGGAAGCTGATTCCGGGGCATGGTGGTATTCTTGACCGCTTTGACAGTATTATTTTTATTGCACCTATCGTATACTATTTAATAGTATTTATGTGATATGACTAAGCTTTAAGCAGCAGTTTTGCTGCGCTTTTCGCATATTTTTGGAAAATGCTTAGGAATAGAAGGTTGGTTGAGGGTGAAATGAATCATATATAAAGAGAAAAGAGGATAAAGATGAAGAACATTATGGTTCTTGGCTCGACGGGTTCCATTGGTTCACAGACACTTGAGGTGGTTCGCAGGAACAAAGATATGAAGGTGGTTTCGCTTGCAGCAGGCAGCAATATTGATTTGCTGGAAGAGCAGATTGCGGAGTTCGAGCCAGAGGTTGCCTGTGTTTATCAGGAAGATAAAGCCAGAGAGCTTGTGAAGCGTTTGAAAAATAAAAAGACGGCTGTTGTAACAGGAATGGATGGACTGATTACCTGTGCAACGGTATCGTCAGGAGACATTGCTGTTGCTTCTGTGGTGGGGATGATTGGCATCCGTCCGGTGGTGGAAGCTATCAAAGCTAAAAAAGACATTGCATTTGCCAACAAGGAAACACTTGTGACAGCAGGACATATTATTATGCCGTTAGTAAAGCAGATGGGAGTGAAGCTGCTTCCGGTGGATAGTGAGCACGCGGCTATTTTCCAGTGTTTGAATGGGGAGAATCATGGGGAGATAGAAAAGATAATTCTGACTGCTTCCGGTGGGCCGTTCCGTGGAAAGACAAAAAAGGAGTTAGAGGGTGTTACGCTTAAGGATGCCCTGAACCATCCAAACTGGTCAATGGGAAAAAAGATTACCATTGATTCCTCAACGATGGTCAATAAGGGGCTGGAAGTGATAGAAGCAAGGTGGCTTTTTGACGTTCCATTTGATAAAATACAGGTGGTTTTGCAGCCGCAGAGTATTATTCATTCTATGGTGGAATTTCAGGATGGTGCTGTGATGGCACAGCTTGGAACACCGGATATGCGTCTGCCCATACAGTATGCACTTTGTTATCCGGAACGGAGGGAAAGGATGGGAGAGCCGCTTGATTTTACAAAGCTTTCTGCAATCACTTTTGAACAGCCGGATTTGGAGACCTTTCGCGGGCTGGCACTGGCATATGAGGCAGGCAGGGCGGGCGGTAGTATGCCGACGGTACTGAATGCAGCGAATGAAAAGGCAGTTTCGTTGTTTTTGCAGGAAAAGATTTCGTATCCGGTTATGACAGAGATGATAGAGGAGGCGATGAAGGCGCATACTATCATAAAAAATCCGTCTTTGGATGAAATTTTGGAAGTGGAGCAGGAAACCTGTCATTTTTTAGAGAAAAAATATGTTACTATTCACACCCCTGCCAAATTCGAGAATTTTTGACAGATTTTTGTCAAAAATCCGAGTTTAACAGCGCCATTTTGCAAGGTTTTTGCAAAATGTGTGCATTTAGCGTTGTAAACGCTGCTGTTACTGGTCACGGAGTGAACAGTAACAAAAATATCATTGAAATGAGGAGCTGTATATGAATATTATTGTTGCATTGCTTATTTTTACTGTAATTGTGGTAGCACATGAATTAGGGCATTTTTTGCTGGCGAAGAAGAATGGGATTGGGGTACCGGAATTTTCGGTTGGAATGGGCCCGAGAATCATTACCTGTGCCAAGCCGGCAAGTGGTTTTGTGGTAAAGTTTTTTTGTTCGCAGAAGGAAATGGAGGATTTTAAGGAATGGCAGGATGTTACAAAGTATTCCTGGAAGATTCTGCCAATCGGCGGTTCCTGTGCGATGATTGGGGAAGATGAGGAAAATGATGCGGAAAATTCTTTTAATAATAAGGGAAAATGGGCAAGGTTTTCGGTTATTTTTGCAGGGCCGTTTTTTAACTTTATTTTAGCTTTTATTTTTTCCATTATTATTATCGCAAATGTCGGAATTAACTATCCGATAGTCGGCTATGTATATGACAACCAGCCGGCAAAGGAGGCAGGAATCGAGGTTGGTGATGAAATTAAGAGCATCAACGGCCATAAAATTACAATTGGCCGCCAAATTGACACCTATATACAGCTTCATCCGCTGACAGGTGAGGATGTGGAGATTGTTATTGAGAGAGACGGGGAGGAGAAGAATATCTCCCTGAATCCGAATTATAAAACACATTTGTTTGGATTTTCTTATGCACCGAATAAGACAGATAATACGCAGATTTCTTCTATCAGTGAAGGGGCAGCCTTTGAAAAAGCAGGAATCCGTACCGGGGATAAGATTTTAAGTATTAATGGTACGAAGGTTTCGAATGGTGAGGAACTGAAGAATGTAATGGAAGAGAACAATACAGGAGCAGAAATCACCTTTGAGATTGAAAGGGATGGAAAGACAGAAAGCTATCAGGTTACGCCGGAGCCATATGAGACAAGGACACTTGGATTATATGCTGCAGGAAACAGCAAGGGCGGCAATGCTATTGATGTATTAAAATATAGCCTGGTTGAGGTGAAATACTGGATTGAGACGACAATAGCAAGCCTTGGGCAGCTTATTACCGGAAAAATCAGTACAAAGGAAATGGCCGGTCCGGTGGGAATCGTAAATATGGTAGGAAATACACTGGAGCAGAGCGTGGATTATGGAATGCAGGTTGTTGTAATGAATATGCTTTATATGTCTGTCCTGCTTAGTGCCAACCTTGGAGTTATGAATCTGCTTCCGCTTCCGGCACTGGATGGCGGGCGTCTGGTATTTATTTTGATTGAGGCAGTCCGAGGAAAGCCGATTGACAGGGATAAGGAAGGATATGTGCATTTTGCCGGGTTTGTTTTGCTGATGCTTTTGATGGTATTTGTTATGTATAACGACATTATTAGAATCATTCACTAAATGGGCGGTTTTATGCATGATGTTTAGAACAGTCGTGAAGAGTATTACTTCGCAAAATCTTGGGATATTTAACCGCCAAAGTAATAATATTGATGAAAGAAAGAGGATTCGTAATGAGAGAACACACAAAAGTAATTGCGATAGGGGACTGTAAGATTGGCGGCGGCAATCCGGTTGCCATCCAGTCTATGACAAATACAAAAACAGAGGATGTGAAGGCAACGGTAGGGCAGATTCTGGAATTAGAAGAGGCAGGTTGTGAAATTATCCGCTGTGCAGTTCCGACGATGGAAGCAGCAGAGGCACTCGCACAGATTAAGAAGCAGATTCATATTCCGCTGGTTGCAGATATTCATTTTGATTACCGCCTTGCGATTGCGGCAATGGAAAACGGGGCAGATAAGATTCGGATTAATCCCGGTAATATTGGCTCAGTTGACAGGGTAAGGGCGGTTGTTGATGTGGCAAAGGAGAGGGCAGTTCCAATCCGTGTCGGGGTAAACAGCGGTTCTTTAGAAAAAGAAATTTTAGAGAAGTATGGAAAGGTAACAGCCGAAGGACTGGTGGAGAGTGCCCTTGATAAAGTGCGTATGATTGAGGGGATGGATTATGATAATCTTGTTATCAGTATTAAGTCTTCGGATGTTTTGATGTGTATTAAAGCACATGAACAGATTGCAAACCAGACAAATTATCCGCTTCATGTTGGAATCACAGAGTCGGGTTCTGTGATTGCTGGAAATATTAAGTCTGCGGTAGGACTTGGGACGATTTTGTATCAGGGGATTGGTGATACGATTCGTGTGTCACTGACAGGCGACCCGGTAGAAGAAGTGCGTTCTGCAAAGCTGATTTTAAAGACTCTAGGGCTTCGGAAAGGTGGTGTGACAGTAGTGTCCTGTCCTACCTGTGGGAGAACCCAGATTGATTTGATTGGTCTTGCGGGACAGGTGGAAAAGCTGGTAGAGGATATCGACCTGAATATTAAAGTAGCAGTTATGGGCTGTGTTGTGAATGGACCGGGTGAGGCAAAAGAGGCAGACCTTGGAATTGCCGGTGGAAAGGGAGAAGGACTGCTCATTAAGAAGGGAGAAGTGATTCGCAAGGTTTCGGAGGAAGGGCTTCTTTCTGCCTTGAAAGAGGAACTGGAAAAACTGACGAAAATTTAGTACGGTGTAATGCCAGCGGTGATTTACGATGGGTTTGCTGATGAAGCCTGCAATCTGCGGTAGATGACAATAGGCTGCACGGAAAGGAATAGAAATGGGGTTTTATTATGGAAAAACTGTTGTTTGATACATTTGAGGGACTGTCCTTAACGGACAGGCAGAAAAAGATTTTTTCCGGTGTATTTGTGAAAAGAGTGGTTCTTTCGAAGGAATCAAAGACAGTTACCGTATATATTGAGAGTGACCATATTATTGCATTTCGTGAGATTGGATTATTAGAATATGCATTGAATCAGGATATGGAAACGACAGGCTTCCATGCAATGGTAAAGGAGCATTTCCGGTTATCGGAGCAGTATTCGCCGGAAGATTTTTGGAAAGAATATCAGGACAGTGCATTTCTTTTATTAAAAGAAAAAGATGTACTGCTGTTTAATATGATTTATCAGGGGAAGGTAGCTGTAGAAGGCAACACCTTCCATTTAATATGTGAAGATGACGGCCTGTTCCGGGTAAGGAATGACCGTTTTATTGAGGTGATTCAGGAAATTTTCAGGGATAAGGCAGACTTTTTGGTAGAGGCCTCGATTGAGTATTCCCTGCCGGTTCAGGACAGGCAGCCAAAGGGATATGAGGTGTTTCGCAGAAATTCACAGGGGTATTATTCCAGTACTTATGTCAAAGACTATTATAAAGAGAAACCGCAGGTGTCTGATAATTATGAACAGGCAGACAGGGAAGTTGTGGCATATGTGGAGCCGATTCCGCCAAATGATGCTGTATATTACAGGGAGGATATGCCGTCCGACGGGGATATGGCAGATTTTGGGATGCCGTCTGACGGAGCGATGATGGGATTTGAAATTCCGTCGGAGGGAGCACCCGTTACAGGACAGAAGGAAAAAGCAGCAGAAAAGAAAGCAGTGTCTGAAAAGAAGGCAACGTCTGAAAGCCAGGCGGTGAAGAAGGATTCTTCCGGCAAAGGGGATTATGCGAAACGCGGCTCCTATGGAAAGGGAAAATCAAAATGGGGAAGCGGCCCGGTGGACGAGGATTGCTTCTATGGCAGGAATTGTGACGGAGAGATTACAAAGATTGCCGATATTCAGGGGGAAATCAGGGAAGTTGTCATTGAGGGGATGGTAGTAAGCATAGAGGAACGGGAAATCAGAAATGAAAAGGTAATCTTTATGTTTAGCATTTCTGATTTTACAGATGCCATTTTGGCAAAAATATTTTTGGAAAAAGAAGAGCTGGATTTGATGCATGAGAATATCAAGAAAGGTAAATTTCTGAAGCTCAAAGGAAATCCGGCATATGATACATATAGCCGGGAAATTACCATTGCGTCTGTAAAGGGAATAAAACCGGGGACGGATACCAGGGAAAAGAGAATGGATTTATATGAGGGAAGGAAGCGTGTAGAGCTTCATGCCCATACCCAGATGAGCGAGATGGATTCCGTTGTGCCGGTCAGGGATTTTGTAAAGCTTGCCAAAAGCTGGGGGCATAAAGCAGTAGCCATAACAGACCATGGTGTGGTACAGGCATTCCCGGATGCGGCGCATGAGGTGTCACCGGATGAAGATTTTAAAATGATTTATGGGATGGAAGCATACCTTGTTGATGATTTGATTGAAACGGTCAAAAATGACAAAGGGCAGGATTTTCATGGAAACTTTGTTGTATTTGATTTGGAGACAACTGGAATTGGGCCAAAGAGCAACCAGATTATAGAAATCGGAGCAGTAAAAGTTGAGGATGGCGTGATAGGGGAGACGTATAGTACGTTTATTAATCCGGGCAGACCGATTCCCTATCCGGTGCAGAAGCTGACGGGCATTGATGATTCTATGGTGGCAGATGCCAGAACAATTGAGGAAGTGCTTCCAGAGTTTATCAGCTTTTGTGAGGGATGTGTCATGGTGGCACACAATGCCGGGTTTGATATAGGTTTTATCGAGCAGAAGGCGAGGGAGCAGGGAATCAGCACGGATTATACGGTTGTGGATACGGTGGCGGTTGCAAGGGCGCTGCTTCCGGATTTGAAGCGCTATAAGTTAGATACGGTGGCAAAACGGCTTGGTGTATCTTTGGAAAACCACCACCGGGCTGTTGATGATGCCACAGCTACAGCAGAAATTTTTGTAAAAATGCTTGACCGGCTAAAGGAAAAGGAGATAGATAATCTTACCAGCCTGAATGCATTTAGTGTGCCGGGTGAGGAAACGATTCGGAAGATGCCTGCATATCACGCAGTTATTCTTGCAAAAAACGAGACAGGGCGCGTGAATTTATACCGTCTGGTATCGGAGTCGCATCTGAAATATTTTAACCGGCGTCCGAAGCTTCCCAAAAGCCTGTATCTGAAGTGGCAGGAAGGGCTTATGATTGGCTCTGCCTGTGAGGCCGGAGAGCTGTACCGTGCGCTTTTGGAGGAAAAGCCGGAGGAGGAAATTGACCGTCTGGTGAAATTTTATGATTATCTGGAAATCCAGCCTCTTGGTAACAATGCTTTTATGGTGCGGGATGAGGAGAGATATCCACAGATTCAGGATGAAAATGATTTGATGGAAATTAACCGCAGGATTGTAGAGCTTGGGGAAATCTATGGCAAGCCGGTTGTTGCGACCTGTGATGTCCATTTTATCAATGCGGAGGATGAAGTATACCGCCGTATTATTATGACGGGAAAAGGCTTTGCAGATGCCGATGAGCAGGCACCGCTTTATTTCCGTACGACAGAGGAAATGTTAGGTGAGTTCCAGTATCTTGGAGCGAAAAAGGCAGAGGAAATTGTGATTACCAATACCAATCTGATTGCCGATATGATTGAAAAAATAGAGCCGTGCAGTCCGAGGAAATGTCCGCCGGAAATTGAAAATTCGGATCAGGATTTGCGTGATATCTGCTATAACAGGGCACATGAAATCTATGGGCCAGATCTGCCGCAGGTTGTTACAGAGAGGTTAGAAAGGGAGTTAAATTCCATTATCAGTAATGGTTATGCGGTGATGTACATTATTGCACAAAAGCTGGTCTGGAAGTCTAATGAGGACGGTTATCTGGTCGGTTCCAGAGGTTCGGTTGGTTCTTCCTTTGCCGCTACGATGTCAGGAATTACGGAGATTAATCCGCTTCCGGCACATTATTATTGTAAGAAATGCCATTACTATGAGTTTGATTCAGAGGAATTAAAGGCACATTCCGGCAATTCAGCTTGTGATTTGCCAGACAAGGTCTGCCCGCAGTGTGGTGAGGTTTTGGAAAAAGAGGGGCATGATATTCCTTTTGAAACCTTCCTCGGGTTTAAGGGAAATAAAGAGCCGGATATTGATTTGAATTTTTCCAGTGAATACCAGAGCAATGCCCATGATTATACAGAGGTTATCTTTGGGGCCGGGCAGACCTTCCGTGCGGGGACAGTAGGTACGCTGGCGGAAAAGACGGCGTATGGTTATGTTAAGAGGTACTGTGAAGAGAAGAATATTACAAAGCGGAGTGCAGAAATCGAGAGGATTGCGCATGGCTGCGAGGGTGTAAGACGTTCGACGGGACAGCATCCGGGTGGAATCGTTGTCCTTCCGGTAGGGGAGGAAATCTATACGTTTACTCCGGTACAGCATCCGGCAAACGATATGAGCACCAAAATTATTACAACGCATTTTGATTACCATAAGATAGATGCCAACCTTCTGAAGTTAGACATTTTAGGGCATCAGGACCCTACTATGATTCGTATGTTAGAGGATTTAACGGATGTGGATGCCGGAAAAATCCGAATGGATGATAAAAAGGTATTGTCGCTTTTTGCCAGTACAGAGGCACTGGGAGTTACACCGGAGGATATCAGGGGCTGTACGCTTGGCTGCCTTGGGCTGCCAGAGTTTGGAACGCCTTTTGTAATCGGGATGCTCCTTGATGCCAAGCCAAAGAATTTTTCGGATTTGGTTCGGATTTCCGGTTTGTCGCATGGTACGGATGTATGGCTGAACAATGCACAGTATTTTATTACGGAAGGGTACTGTACCCTGTCTTCCGCAATCTGTACGCGAGATGATATTATGACCTATCTGATACATATGGGGGTGGAGAATGAACGCTCCTTTAAGATTATGGAGAGTGTGAGGAAGGGAAAGGGTGTCGATGAGAGCATGGAGGAGGACATGAAGGCCTGTAATGTGCCGGACTGGTATATTGAGTCATGCCGCCGCATTAAATATATGTTTCCAAAGGCACATGCTGCCGCCTATGTTATGATGGCGCTGCGTGTGGCCTATTTTAAGGTGTATTATCCACTGGCATATTATGCAGCGTATTTTAGTATCCGTGCAACTTCTTTTAATTATGAGCTGATGTGTATGGGCAGGGAACGGCTGGAATATTATATGAATGATTATCAGAACCGTAAAAATGAGCTTTCTGATAAGGAGAAAAATACACTGGAAGATATGAAGATTGTGCAGGAGATGTATGCCAGAGGCTTTGCATTCGTAAAGATTGATATTTACCGTTCCAAGGCGAACCGCTTTCAGATTGTGGATGGGAAGCTGATGCCTTCGTTTGCTACCATTGATGGCTTGGGAGATAAGGCGGCGGAGCTGATAGAAGATGAGGCCGCGAGAGGAGCGTTTCTGTCCAGAGAGGATTTTAAAAACCGCTGTAAGGTAAGCGCCGGTACGGTAGATACGATGGCAAGGCTTGGATTGATGGGGGATTTGCCGCATACGAATCAGATTTCGCTGCTTGATTTTATGGAGATGTAAGGAGATTTGAGCAGGAAACCTGAGTAATATTTTAAGAGATTACTACGGAATTTTGACCGTTAACGGCTGTAAGTGACCGTTAACGGTTCTTTGGGTTGAAAAAAGGAATGTGATTATTTATAATTGAAAAAATATTGGTGAAAATGAGGTAATATATGATAATTTAGTTTAGGGTATTGACATAAGGAGGAAGTATCTATGATACGGATTGCAATATGCGATGATGATGAAATGTTTTGTTATCATTTGGAAGAGATGGTACGGGCTTCCGGCGTTATTTCGGAAGCATCTCTTCTAACAGAGGTATTTTTTGACGGGGAAAGCCTTTGTGATTATATAGAAAAGGAAAATTCTTTTGATATCATTTTTCTGGATATCCAGATGGAAAGGATGGACGGTGTTTTTACCGGAAAGGAAATCAGGAATCGTATAGCAGATGAGGATGTGCAGATTATATATGTTTCTGCAAAAGAAAGTTATGCAATGGAATTGTTTGAGATAAGGCCAATGCATTTCTTGATTAAGCCGGTTGGAGAAGAGGAATTGCATAAGGTATTAACAAAGGCACTTCATTTACTGGAAAAAATCAGTAATATGTTTTCTTATCAGATTAACAGACAGTATTATTATATTGCTATGAAAAAGATACAGTATTTTGAAGTAAGAAACCGTCAGATTATAATACATATGCAGGATGAGCAGATTACATATTATGGCAGGCTGGCAGAAGTGATTGAACAGGTAAGCGGCCACCGGTTTTTACAGATTAGCCGCTCAGAGGTAGTCAGTTATTCTGCGATTGAAGCATACCAGCCGGATAAAGTGCGTTTATTTGGAGGTTCTGAGCTGCGGATAGGACGTATGAGGCAGAAAGAAGTACAGAAACAGATGATTGCTTACGCAAGGGAGGATATGCCATGAATCCGGTTCTCTTTGTCGTAACGCAGCTATTTTATGCCTATGTAGTATGTAAAGGGGTACGTGCTGTTTCTGGAAAGCGTCTGACGTCTGGCTGGGTAGAAATAGCAAGCTATCTTTTGTATACGGTTGTGACAGGGATAGTATATTTAATCTTGAACATTCCTGTCGTGACAATGTTTGCCAATCTATTTATGTGCTTTTTGGTATCGTTTAATTATGAGGATAAAGTATCTGGGCGTATTTTTCATGCATTTTTTCTGATTTTCTTCATAGGCTGTGGGGAAATTTTTGCGATGATGGTGATGAACCAGACCGGGGCAAAAATAATGGAGCGGAACAAATGGAATAATGATATTATTTTGACAAGCCTGCAGATTCTCTTTGCATTCTGTGCAGTCTTAATTATAGAAAAGTTTGCGAAAAGAAAAGAGGAGGAGCAGTTTCCATTATGGCAGCTTTGCATTTTCGTCTTTATTGCATCGGGCAGCCTTTATCTGGAAATGTTATTTTATGTGGAGCTATATGAAAGTAAACCGACGCTTGTAATGTTGACGAATGTTATTATTACTATGATAAATATGGCAGTGGTTTGGATATATAAGGCACTGAATGAACAGCATCATGCCAGGGAAAAGGCAGTTTTTGGACAGATAAGAAATGAAGTATATGAAAATGAACTGCGGGTGATGCGGGAAAGGGAAAAAGTGATTGGAACGCTCCGCCATGATATGAAAAATCACTGTTTTACCGTAGTAGAATATTTGGAAAAGGAAGCATATGAGGATGCCAAGAATTATCTGACAAAAATGATGAATAAAATAGAAGTGGAGGAGGGATGGCTGGAGACAGGGAATCAGGAAATTGACAGCTTTATTAATTATAAATTTGCCAAGGCAGAAGAATGGGGAATTGTGTGCAGTGTACAGGCTGCCGGGCTGCCGGAGGGCCTTCAGCTTGATGGTTATGCGGTATCTTGTATTCTTGGCAATCTGTTAGACAATGCACTGACTGCAGCAAGAGAAGCGGTACACCCGGAAATCCGGGTCAAGCTGTTCTATCAAAAGCAGAATTTGTATATCGTCATTTGGAATACGTATCAGGGCAAGCTGCTTTACCGTTCGGGCAAGCTTTTGACAAAAAAGGAAAACCATCAGATTCATGGTTTTGGCCTTGGCAGCGTAGAGCAGGAGTTAAAACGCTGTGCGGGAAGCATGGCGATAGAGCATGATGAAAATACGTTTGAAGTGACCATTATGCTTCCGGCGGCTGTAAAGAGGAATAGTAGTACATAGTGCTTGTGCCATGTATGTACAATGTATTGACGGAATGGCGTTTGGATACTATAATAATGGAGGATTTGAATGCTGAAGATTAGATATTGATTTTTAAAATTAATGCTGGTGAATTGTGTTATGCTTTACAAGAACAGGAACACACAGCGAGTTGTTCTGATTTATGGAGGTGGGAGAAATGCCAAATTATTTTATGCCGGGATATTACAATTATTATTTTGATCCAACATATATACTGGTAATTATTGGAGCGGTTATCTGTATGATTGCTTCTGCAAATGTGAGCCGCACGTTTAACAAGTACAGCAGGGTATATACGACGCGTGGGGTGGCGGCGCATCAGGTAGCGGCACAGATACTACAGGGTGCGGGAATTCATGATGTACGGATTGAGAGAATCCAGGGAAATCTGACAGACCATTATGATCCAAGAAATAAAGTACTGCGCCTGTCTGAAAGTGTATATGATTCTGTTTCTGTAGCGGCAGTGGGAGTTGCCGCACATGAATGCGGGCATGCGGTACAGCATAATGTGGGGTATGTGCCCATCAAATTAAGGAATGCGGTTGTCCCTGTGGTAAATCTAGGTTCTAAATTATCATGGCCGGTCATTATGATTGGCTTGGTTCTTGGTTCTATGGGGTTGTTGCAGATTGGCATTCTTTTATTTGCATTTACTTTGGTTTTTCAAGTGATTACACTGCCGGTAGAGTTTAATGCGTCTGGCAGGGCACTGCGGATTTTAAAAGAGCGCGGCATCTTGTATGGAGAAGAGGTAAGCGGTGCAAGAAGGGTGCTGGGAGCTGCGGCAATGACGTATGTAACTTCCACGGTTGCCACTGTCTTGCAGCTTTTGCGGCTGGTTATGCTTTTTGGAAGGCGTTCCGACGACTAAAATGTAAAGACAGCACTTTTTCCATGAATTTTTGTCCGTCAAATACCCCGCGGGCGGCTCAGAGTGCAGATAAAATTGTTGTGAGGATAGAAAATAAAATGTCTGGAGGAGGAGAATGTCACAGGAGGAACTTAGGAAACACCTGACGGAAAAAGCAGAAAAGGACTATAAGGAGTTTAGTGCGGGGTTAATTCCGGGAGTAAAAAATATGTTAGGAATCAGGCTGCCACTTTTACGGAAGCTTGCAAAAGAGCTTTCAGGCGAGGACTGGAAAGAGTATCTTTCCTGGACGGAATTTGCTTATTTTGAGGAAATCATGCTGCAGGGAATGATTCTTGGCTATGTGAAAGCTCCTCTGAATGAAGTGTTAGAGGCAGTAGCCGGATTTATCCCAAGAATTGATAACTGGTCGGTTAATGATTCTTTTTGTACAACCTTTCAGTATGCAAAGAGATTTCCAGAGGAAGTATGGGATTTTTTGATGCAGTATAAGGAGAGCAGCAGAGAGTTTGAGGTGCGTGTGGTAGCGGTTATGCTGATGTCACATTACCTGCTGCCACAGTATATAGACAGAGTGCTTGAAGTGCTTGGCAGTTTGGATGTGAAAGAATATTACTCCAGTATGGCAGTAGCCTGGGCATATGCGACAGCCTGGGCAAAGTTCCCGGAGAAAACCAAAAGATATTTAACGAAATATCCTATTGATAAAGAGACATATCGCAGAACATTACAAAAGGGGATAGAGTCAAGGCGTATCACAGAAGAGGATAAACAGTGGATGCGGAAGGAACGCAGCTATATTTCGGTTACTGTTCATATTGCAGAGGGATAGAAAGTATGCTATATTAAATTACGATGATGTCAGGGTCAAACGTAAATATTACTCCGTGGCATCTGTTGGAGTCAAGAGGTATTATAGAGAAAGCAGGTGATGATATGACCGAAAAAGAGTTAGTTGCTTTTACTATTGATACTTATATGAATTTGCAGCGTATTAAACAGGCAAATGGTAATCAGGAGAACAAAGAACTGGACTATCAGTTAAAGGGTGTTATTGCAAAATTGTCATCTATGGGGGTTAATGTTGAAGATATAACGCTTTAGTTGCTGCCCTGTAAATATACCGGATTTCGCTTGACAAAAAGGCAATACAGTGCTATATTTCTAACAATATTCCTATAAATTGAAAAAGTGTCAATGACACTTTTTTAATACGAAAATATTAGCACTCGACAACAAAAAGTGCTAACAAGATAGAGCTGTAAAAGAATCAGTCTAATGATGCACAGTAAAAGGAGGCCGACTATGTTAGTTATACCAGTGTTTGATACATTGATTCTGTCAAATGTCCAGATAAATGTTCAGGAGGATGTTTTTTCGCAGGCAGAAGCTGAAAATATTAAAAAGGAAGAGCAGTTTCTGATTGTTCCCATTAAGGAACAGAAAGAGCGGGATATGCTCACGAAAGAGGATTTTTATGATGTTGGTATCTTGGCAGAAGCAGCTTCTACCATTACCCATGAGGGGAATTTACTCTTTGTAGTAAATACCAAAGAACGTGTCAGGATATATGATATCACTATTGCAGAAAACAGGGTGGATGCTTTTTGTGAAGCTGTTTCAGATATAGAGGATATTTCCGAGCAGGAAGAAGAGGAAATTTTTGCAGAATTTAAGCAATACGCAGAGGAACTGGTACAGGAGCTGCCAGGCGGTGTATTAATGCGGGGCTATATCCGAAGGTGGAAGAACCTGAATGAAGCAGTAACCAATATGGGAGCATATCTGGATATTGATAATGAGGAAAGATACCAAATCATGGCAGCGGATTCTAAGAAGGAAAGATGCCAGTTGATGTTGGAGGGAATCAAACGTCTGGTTGGAGGCAAGGATGTCAGAGACGAGTTAAGAAACAGGATGAGCCAGGAGCAGCAGGATGCGTATAAGGTTATGGCAATCAAACGCCAGATGAAGCTTTTGGAGGAACAGCTTTCGGAATTAGAGGAAGAATTTGCTTCTGAGGAGGAAATGTTTGCAGAAAGGATTGAGAAGGCCGGAATGCCTGAGGAGGCAGAGAAGGAAGCAAAGCGTGTTTTGAAACGTTTTGCCATGGAGGGAAGCCAGGGGCATGAATACGGCACATTATATGATTATCTTGATTTTATCACAACCTTGTCGTGGAAAACAGAGGAAGCAGAGGCAGTTGATTTGACACAGGCGGCAAAGATACTGGAACAGGAGCATTATGGGCTGGAAAAGGTTAAGAAAAGAATACTGGAACAGCTTGCCGTTATGAGTTTGAAAGGCAGGCAGACAGGTTCGATTCTTCTTTTTGTTGGTGCGCCGGGAACAGGAAAAACCAGCATGGGGCAGAGTATTGCCAAAGCAATGGGAAGAGAATATGTAAGGATTAGCCTTGGCGGGATTCGTGACGAGGCGGAGATACGCGGTCACAGAAGAACGTATGTAGGAGCCATGCCGGGACGCATCATGGAGGGAATGAAACGTTCAGGAACCAGTAACCCGGTTGTTGTGCTGGATGAAATTGATAAGCTGGTACAGGAATATCATGGTGATCCGGCGAGCGCGATGTTAGAGGTGCTTGATTCGGAGCAGAACCATGCCTTCGTTGACCACTACATGAATGTGCCTTATGATTTGTCCAATGTATTTTTTATCTGTACGGCAAATACTACAGATGGCATACCAGAGCCTTTGCTTGACAGAATGGAGGTTATTAAGCTTCCGGGATATACACCTTTGGAAAAGTATCAGATTGGGAGAAAATACCTGCTTCCGAAAGCAATTTTGGACGCCGGCCTGAAAAAAGGACAGGTGGCAGTAGAACAGAAGGTGTTAAAAAAGATTATATCGGATTATACAATGGAAGCGGGAGTCCGCGGACTGCGCAAGGAACTTGACAAGATATGCCGTCATGCAGCAGTAAAGCTTTTGGAGCAGAGAGCGAAGGGAGAGGAAACCGAAAAGTATGTCGTAAAAGAAGAAGCCCTTTTTGATATCCTTGGAAAGAAGGCAGCGAGCCATGATAAGGCACTGAAGAAGGCAGTACCGGGAGTTGCTACCGGGCTTGCATGGACACAGGCAGGTGGAGAAATTCTTTTTATTGAAACGGTTCAGACCAAGGGCAAGGGGAATATCCAGATTACCGGACAGTTGGGGGATGTTATGAAAGAATCGGCAGAAATTGCCTATTCTCTGGTAAAATCCCATTTTGCAAAAAGTGAAGAGGATTTTGAAAAAAGAGATATCCATATCCATGTACCGGAAGGGGCAGTACCAAAGGATGGGCCTTCTGCGGGAATTACCCTCTTTACTGCGTTAACTTCCCTGATGTCTGGAAAGGCAGTGAAAAAGAAGCTGGCAATGACAGGCGAGATTTCGCTTCGCGGTGATGTACTGCCAATTGGCGGACTGATGGAAAAACTTCTGGCAGCACAAAGAGCCGGAATCAAAACAGTTCTGATTCCGGCGGAGAATGAAGAAGATTTAAGGGAGGTTCCTAAAGAAGTTACGGGTAAATTAAACATTATCCCTGTATCAACCATACAGGAAGTGGTTTGGGAAAGCCTCGGCATGAAGTTATAAAAAAGGTTTGAAGTTCCACTAACGCATGAAAAAAACATGCTAAGTGGAACTAAATCAAACCTAAGGGACTGTCGGTTAATACCGATTTTTAGACTCTGAATCTTAAAATACGAATCTCCCGTAGAAATCAGTGTTTTAAAAACCTGACCTTCTGCGAGAGATTTGTATTCTTTCTTTTTGGTATGCATTTTTGAAAGTGCACTTTTTCTATGCAGCCTTTTCTTCCGTTTTTCATGATCCTGCAGCCTGATATAACTGGATAGTTTATTTCCCCTTAAATACAGAAGGTTTTTCTCACTGCAATAGCCACTGTGTAAATTCCCGATTACTTATTAAGTTTTCTTTTTAGCAATCTGGAAAATATAATTGGTAATTGCAATAATGCAGCGCATATAACACTAATCGCTATGCATAGCGCATATCTTTTCAAATTGCAACTAACTAAAACAGTATATATTATTAGCATTGCACCGGTCAACAGACAAGTAACACGCTGGTAATCCTTTCTTTCCTTATTGCTTATTTTCTTATTTTCTGAATCAATCGGGCTGTTAAATACCAAACTGATAAAGGATATGCATAAAATTGTATAAAGAATCCATCCGTCTGTAATACATAATACAACATATAAACTGATACATAAAATACCTGTTGACAGAAAAAAGCATATGATTAGCTCCTATTAGGAAAACGCACTGTCAAAAGGGTTTCATGCGTTGGCGGGTATCAGCCCGCCTCGGCGGTATCGGTGGTATTGATTTCAATGTACTCGGCAATCCTGCGGAACTCGTCCGCAAACTTAAAGTGAA
>CANRVD010000051.1 GCA_947643145.1 uncultured bacterium
AGACATCGCCCTTTCACGGCGGTAACACGGGTTCGATTCCCGTAGGAGTCATTTTTGATATTGACGTATCAAAAAGTTTTTGCTAGAATATAATAAGTGTATGGCGACATAGCCAAGTGGTAAGGCGTGGGTCTGCAACACCCTGATCACCAGTTCAAATCTGGTTGTCGCCTCTTTAAAACCTCGAAAATTCATCATTTTCGAGGTTTTTGTTATAGAATAATTTTCATGAACATGCAGATTTAGATATTCCATTTTGCGGCGATTGTGGGAATTTTAAGAACTATAATTTGTCACTCAATATGTTGACAGTTTATTTTGCTGCACCTGTCTGGCGTAAATATGGGGAAAGGAGTGCATTATATGAGGGTGTTTTTTGAAATTTTAGGAGCGGGCTGTATTTTGTATTGTTTGTCCATTCTTTTATTTACAGGGCATGGGACGAATTTCTTTTTGATATGGGGGATTGCGGGTGTTTTATTTCTTTTGTGGGCATGGCAGGGAAGCCGGCTGCTTCGTATTATGCCGGCATGGATGAAAAAAACTTTGTGTATTTTGGGAATTTTAGGAATTATGGTATTTATTATTATAGAGGGAATGGTGATTGGTAGTTTTTGGAAAAGAGGAAAAGCGGGACTTGACTATATTATTGTGTTGGGTGCACAATTAAAAGAAAGTGGTCCAAGCTATGTTTTGCAGCAGCGACTGGATGCGGCGTATCATTATCTGATTCAGAATGAGAATACCATAGTGATTGTATCGGGCGGACAGGGAAGTGATGAGCTGAGTACGGAAGCACAGGGAATGTACGATTATCTGGTGGGGAGAGGAATTGCGCCGCAGAGAATCATCAAAGAGGAAGCATCAAGGAATACCTATGAAAATATCCTTTTTAGCGGACAGCTTTTTGATATGGAGGAGGCAGAGGTTGGCATAGTCACGAGTAATTTTCATGTATTTCGCGCCCTGTGTCTGGCACGTGCTGCCGGCTATCAAAATGTATGCGGGATAGCGGCGAGGTCACACTTCGGAGTATTACCTAATAATATGCTGCGGGAATTTTTCGGTGTTTTGAAGGATTTTGCGGTAGGAAACTTGGGTATTTTATAATCTGACACGGTATTTAAGGAGATGTACATTGCTTGTAAAAGATGACAATGGAAATAAGCTGTTGAAAATAATCGATGTTGAAGAAGAAAAAGCAGACGAGGCATTTAAACCTATAACGCATTGTCTTGCAGTTGTAAAGGTTGGTACGGAGTATTTACTTGGCTTAAATAAGTACAGGCAAGATTGGGAAATTTTCGGAGGCTGCAGGGAAAGCAACGAAACGCTGACAGAATGTATCAATCGTGAATGCAGAGAAGAACTTGGCTTAGAAAATGTAGATTTTTCATACATTGGATTGCTATACTACCATATGGCGCCAGGCTATTTTAATCCGAGCCGGCATTATGAATATGGAGGGCTATATGTAACCTGTCTGCCTGTCGAGTGTATGGAGAAAATCGAAAAAAATAGAACAGATAGAGAAGAAATCGAAAAATTAGCATTTTACAGTGATATAAAGGGCAAAGAAAGAATCGCACTAATTGACGAGGCATTGATTGAATATTGTGACAATTTCATTCGGCTTGATGAGTAGTCAAGTATTTTTCGAAAAGAGAGTAAGACACGCAGCATTTTCTTGAAGTTTTGCGGATATTCGACTGAATGAAGGGATTGTGCATGTTTTTGCCTCACAGAGAAAGGATGGCTGTAGATATGAAAGCATACGAAGAAAAAATGGAAGAACTGAAAAAAATGGTTGCAGAAAGCAGTAACATTGTGTTCTTTGGAGGGGCGGGCGTTTCTACGGAGAGCGGCATACCGGATTTTAGAAGTGTGGACGGATTGTACAACCAGCAGTATCAATATCCTCCGGAGACAATTTTGAGCCATACTTTTTATAGAAGAAATCCGGAAGAATTTTTTCGGTTTTATAAAAATAAAATGCTGTTTCTCTCGGCAAAGCCCAATGCAGCGCATAAAAAGCTTGCAGAATGGGAAGCGGAGGGAAAACTCAAGGCGGTAGTAACACAGAATATAGACGGACTGCATCAAGCAGCGGGAAGTAAAGTAGTATGGGAGCTGCATGGCAGCGTGCTTCGGAACTACTGTGAGAACTGCGGTGCTTTTTATGATGTATGCTTTGTCAAGGAGGCAGAGGGGATTCCGGTCTGCCCCAAATGCAGTGGCAAAGTGAAACCGGATGTGGTTTTGTATGAAGAGGGATTGGACCAGCATGTGCTGCAGGAGGCGGTAAGAGCGATACAGGCCGCGGATATGCTGATTATCGGGGGAACTTCACTGGCGGTATATCCGGCGGCAGGGTTGATTGATTATTTTAAAGGAAAGTATCTGGTGTTAATCAATAAGGCGCCTACGCCGAGGGACAAAATGGCGGATTTGGTGATTCAAGGCAGTATTGGCGAGGTATTGGACGCGCTGTGACGTGAACGCGGGAAAGGACTGGCATTATAATGGATATTCAGGTGGGAGATATTGTAAAACTAAAAAAGCAGCATCCTTGCGGCAGCCATGAGTGGGAAGTGCTTCGGATTGGCGCAGACTTTCGCCTGAAATGTGCAGGCTGCAGCCATCAGATTATGATAGCCCGCAGATTGGTGGAAAAAAATATCAGGGAAATTCGTAGAAAAGATTAGAAAAATGCGCTATAGGTCAAGGCGGAAAATAAAGCGAACTAAAAGATTGTAGAAACCCTTGCAAATAGCGGGATTGTGTGGTATCATAATTTACCGTGATATAAATTCCTTGTTCCTGTCAAGGCAGGGGCCAGAGACCATAAGGAGGTAAAAGCATGAACAAATATGAAATGACAGTTGTTGTTAATGCTAAAATCGAAGACGATGAAAGAGCAGCCATCATTGACAAGTGCAAGGCGCTTGTTGAGAGATTTGGCGGAACCATCACCAACGTTGATGAATGGGGTAAGAAGAGACTTGCTTACGAGATTCAGAAGATGAAGGAAGCATTCTACTATTTCATCCAGTTCGAGGCAGACAGCACCGCTCCCGCTGAAATCGAGAGCCGTATGCGCATTATGGACAACGTTATCCGATATTTAATTGTGAAAAACGAAGCATAAGAGGTATGCCGGATACGTAAGAGAGACAGGTTCATGGTATTCGGAGTATTTCCGGTATACCGGAAAGAGAGAGTGGAATGAATAAAGTAATTCTTATGGGACGATTAACCAGGGACCCTGAAGTGAGATATTCTCAGGGAAGCAGCCAGACGGCAGTTGCAAGATTTTCCGTTGCGGTGGACAGAAGGTTCAAGAGGGACGGAGAGCCGGATGCAGATTTTTTTAACTGCACCGCGTTTGGCAAGCAGGCAGAATTTATAGAGAGATACCTGCACAAGGGCACCAAGATAGTCCTGAGCGGCCGTATCCAGAATGACAACTATACCAACAGGGACGGACAGCAGGTATACAGCGTCCGCGTTATGGTGGATGAGGTTGAATTTGCCGAGAGCAAGAACGCTTCCGGAGATAACAGCGGTTACATGGGAGGTAATAACAACAGACCTGAGCCTTCAGGCGCAGGGGACGGTTTTATGAACATCCCGGACGGCATCGACGAAGAGCTGCCGTTTAACTAATTTTTTGAGAGAATGGAGGCACTGACATATGGCATTCAATAAAGCAGACAAAGCTGATGCGCCTATGAGAAAAAAAGGCGGCATCCGCAGAAGAAAAAAAGTTTGTGTATTTTGTGGCAAGGACAATGTAATTGACTATAAAGATGTCAATAAGTTAAAGAGATATGTATCTGAGAGAGGCAAGATTCTTCCCAGAAGAATCACTGGCAATTGTGCAAAGCATCAGAGAGCGCTTACTTCTGCAATTAAGCGTGCGCGTCACATTGCGCTGATGCCTTACGTTCAGGATTAGTTTTTGATAAAAGCTTTCCGGCAGGGAGAGTGGCACAAAAAGAGAGAGGTCAGTGGACAGAGTATGTCTGCTGACCTTTTTATATAGGAGAAACGAATAAAGGTAAGAGGAAATCTTTGTCCAAGCTTGTGCGTATTTTTCTGTAAATTCTTGCTGACAAAAAGAAAAATTTGTAAAAATAAATAAAACAGAGCGTGAATTTAAGATAGCTGGACTTCTAAAGGGATAATACAGATGGGAAGAAAACAAAAGACAAAGGTAAAATGAGGAAGGATTGATTTTGCATTATGGCAGCGGAACATGGGAATTCCCTGGACAGCCTTTATAAATCAATGATGATGCGTTGGAAAAATAAAACTCATCGAGAAGAAAACTTTTTTTCCATAGGAAAATGCGTGAAAAAGATAAAAACTCCTGTCATTCGACAAATTATCTTGTGGAAAGATATAGGAAAAAATGTTATACTATAACAGGATAGGTTTTAAACAGACATGTCGCAGGCGGGTTTGCGGTATGCAGGAGAGTATACATGAAGAAAAGAATCAGACTTAAAGGAAGAATCAAGACATATTTGCAGTTTTCCATATATCTGGGAGTGCTCCTGTTGATTGTGAATGCGGGAATGCTTGTTATTGATTATCGGGCGGGGCTTCTGCTGGGCGCTTTCACGGTGTTTTATTTTGCGGTTACGCTGACATTGTATTTTTATAATAAACCGTTGATTATCAATGAGCTTGTCAGTTTTGCAACGCAGTACGGGCAGATTCAGAAAAGGCTTTTGCGGGAGCTGGAGCTGCCGCACGCGCTGTTGGACGACACGGGGCATGTGATTTGGACCAATCAGGCGTTTGAAAATATTGTGAAGCAGCCGAAGGGGTTCAACAAATCTATTATGGCACTTTTCCCTTCCATTACAAGGGACAAGCTGCCCGACAACGGTGAAGCTGAGGAAGTACAGTATGATATTGCGTATGAAGGCAAGGAATACATAGCCAAATTTAAACCGATTTCCTTAAAGGAAATGGCGGAAAACAGCGATATGATTGCCGCCGAGGGGTATAATGGCTATCTGATAGCGGTTTATCTGTTTGACGAGACAGCGCTCCACATTGCGCTGCAGGAGGTGGATGACCAGAGTCTTGCGGCAGGTCTTTTATATCTGGACAATTACGAGGAAGCGCTTGAGAGCGTGGAGGAGGTAAGGCGCTCCCTGCTGATAGCGTTGATAGACAGAAAAATTAACAAGTATATTGCAGCGCTTGACGGCATTGTGAAAAAACTGGAGAAGGATAAGTATCTTGTCGTGATGCGTAAGAAGTCTGTGGCGCAGCTACAGGAGTCTCGTTTTGATTTGCTGGAAGATGTTAAGACGGTAAATATTGGAAACGAGATGGCAGTAACCATCAGCATTGGCGTCGGGCTGGACGGGCTTACGTATGCACAGAATTATGAGTTTGCCCGCAATGCGATTGATTTGGCGCTGGGGCGCGGCGGCGACCAGGCGGTTATCAAGACGCCGGAGAGTATCACTTATTACGGCGGCAAGAGTCAGCAGGTGGAGAAGAATACCCGTGTGAAGGCGCGTGTGAAGGCACATGCCCTAAAGGAAATTATAGCGGCAAAGGATAAGGTTATCATTATGGGACACAGACTGCCCGATGTGGACAGCTTTGGTGCGGCGGTGGGTATCTACCGGATAGCGCAGGCGTTGGACAGAAAAGCGCATATTGTGTTGAATGACGTATCGAATTCCTTGCAGCCTTTGGTGGATTTGTTTAAAAACAATCCGGAATACGAGCCGGATATGATAGTGGGAAGCAGTCAGGCGATTGAAATGGCGGGAAACAGTACCGTGCTGGTGGTAGTGGATGTCAATAAGCCGGCTATTACGGAATGTCCCGATTTGCTGCGTGCCTGCAAGTCCATTGTGGTACTTGACCATCACAGGCAGGGGGCGGAGACCATTGAGAATGCAACGCTTTCTTATGTAGAACCGTATGCTTCTTCCGCCTGCGAAATGGTTTCCGAGATATTGCAGTATACGAGTGACAATATCAAAATTCGTACGGAAGAAGCAGATTGTATGTATGCGGGCATTGTCATTGATACCAATAATTTTATGAGCAAGACAGGCGTGAGGACGTTTGAGGCGGCCGCTTTCCTGCGCAGGAACGGTGCGGATGTTACCCGCGTCAGAAAGATGTTCCGTGAGGATGCTATAGAGTATAAGGCGAAGGCGGATGCCGTCAGTCAGGCGGAAATCTACCGGCAGACTTTTGCTATTTCCATATGTACCAGTGAGGATCTGCAAAGTCCTACGGTGGTGGGAGCGCAGGCTGCAAACGAGCTTTTAAATATCAAGGGCGTCAAGGCGAGCTTTGTGCTGACGGAGTATCAGGGCAAGATTTATGTCTCTGCGCGCTCTATTGACGAAGTCAACGTACAGATTATTATGGAAAGGCTGGGCGGCGGCGGTCATATGAGTATTGCGGGATGTCAGATGGAGGGCGTGAGCATGGCGGAGGCAATCGGCAATCTGAAGGCTACGATAGATATTATGCTGGAGGAAGGCGATATTTAGAAATGTGCGGCGTCTAAGCCAGTCTGTTAGATTTGTGTTTGTGCGTACTTGGCACAAATTTGTTATGGCAAGCAGTGAGCAGGACTTTATTGCTTCAACAACGCTTCGGAATGGAGGAAAAAATGAAAGTTATATTATTACAGGACGATAAAAATCTGGGTAAAAAAGGCGATGTGATTGAAGCCAGTGACGGGTATGCAAGAAATTATATCCTTCCTAAGAAAATTGGAGTAGAAGCCAACGCCAAAAATATGAATGATTTGAAGCTGCAAAAAGCAAAGGAAGCCAAGATAGCGGCAGAACAGCTTCAGGCGGCAAAGGATTTGGCGGCGGTTTTGGAGGTCAAGACGGTAGAAGTCAAAATCAAGGCAGGAGAGGGCGGAAGGGTATTTGGCTCCGTATCCTCCAAGGAAATTGTGACGTCATGCAAAGAACAACACGGAATTGAGCTGGATAAGAAAAAGGTGGTGCTGCAGGAGGCGCTCAAGAGCTTTGGCTATCATGAGGTAAGCATAAAGCTGCATCCGCAGGTGACTGCCAAACTGAAGGTGCATATATCGGAGTGTTAAGCCGGAAAGGAAATGGTTATGCCCACAATGGAAGAAACCGTTTTAAAGAGAATATTACCGCATAGCATGGAGGCTGAGCAGTCGGTTATCGGCTCCATGATTATGGACAGGGAAGCCATTGTTGTGGCGTCAGAGCTTGTGACAGGAGAGGACTTTTACAGCAGGCAGTACGGAATTCTTTTTGAAACCATGGTAGAACTGAACGACGAAGGGAAGCCGGTCGATTTGGTTACACTGCAGGACAGGCTGAAAGAAAAAGATGTGCCGCCTGAGGTCAGCAGCCTTGAATTTGTCAGAGATTTAATTACGGCAGTTCCTACTTCTGCCAACATTAAGTATTATGCGGGAATCGTGGCGGAGAAAGCAACTTTGCGGAAGCTTATCCGGCTTAATGAAGAAATTGCCAACACCTGTTATGCGGGCAAGGAAAGTCTGGAGGTTATCTTAGAGGATACCGAAAAAAAGATTTTTGAGGTGGTGCAAAAGCGTAATACAGGAGATTTTGTTCCGATCAGGCAAGTTGTCATGAATGCCATGGAAAGAATTGAGCGTGCATCCAAAAACAAGGGCGCTGTGACGGGAATTGCTACAGGCTTTGCGGATTTGGATTACCGGACGGCTGGTATGCAGCCTGCAGATCTTGTTTTGATTGCAGCCCGTCCTTCTATGGGAAAGACGGCGTTTGTGCTGAATATTGCAGAACATGTAGCGTTTAAGTTAAACAGGACGATAGCAATTTTTAGTCTGGAAATGTCCAAGGAGCAGTTGGTGAATCGTCTGTTTTCGCTGGAATCGAAAGTGGATTCCCAGCATATCAGGACAGGGCAGCTTTCGGATCAGGAATGGGAAAAGTTGATTGAGAGTGCCGGTGTTATTGGCAAATCCAATCTGATTATAGATGATACGCCGGGCATCAGTATTGCGGAGCTTCGCAGCAAGTGCCGCAAATACAAGTTAGAGCATGATTTGTCCATGATAGTTATCGACTATCTGCAGTTGATGTCAGGAAGCGGGCGCACGGATTCCAGACAGCAGGAAATATCGGATATTTCCCGTTCCTTAAAGGCGATTGCAAGGGAGCTTTCCGTGCCGGTGCTGGCGTTGTCGCAGCTTTCCCGCGCGGTGGAGCAGAGACCGGACCACAGGCCTATGCTTTCGGATTTGCGTGAGTCAGGTGCGATCGAGCAGGATGCCGATGTGGTAATGTTTATATATCGTGACGAGTATTATAACCATGATACGGAGCGTCCCGGCATTGCTGAAATTATCATAGCCAAGCAAAGGAACGGACCCATTGGCACCGTGGAGCTGGCGTGGCTGCCCAATTACACCAAATTTGCAAATTTGGAGAGATAAGGCAGATTTTACAATTACATAGCAGAATACAAAAGAGAACAGATAAGGAACCGGAGTGCTCCGTTATTTTGTTCTCTTTTCTTTTTTGGAACTGAATTTGGAAAACAGAATGGAGGATGTAAGATGAGTAGTGCATTATTAATTTCAGATGCGGCAAAGCGAGTAAAAGTAGAGGCGCATGTTCTTCGGTATTGGGAGGAAGAACTGGGGCTTCCTATCAAGCGAAACGAGCTGGGGCATCGGTATTATACGGAAGAGGATGTAAAAAGATTTCAGGAAATTAAAGATTTGAAGGAAAGGGGACTGCAGTTGAAAGCAATCAGAATGGTATTAAAAAACGGAAAGCTGGATATGATTACGCCTGCGGGCGTAGCCGGGGCAGAAGAAGAGAAGCCACGGAAGTCAGCGGAGATAATCAAGGAATTTCCGTCCATGAAACAGACAGAGCTTTTAAAAGAGGACAAAAAAGCGGAGAACGGGCAGAATGTCAAACAGACTGAGGCTGAGACGGTGGTAAGGCAGCAGGGAAAAGTACAGATACAGGCGGTAAAAAGGGAGAAGCCGGAGGAAAAAACAGAAAAACAACAGGAGCTAAAGCGCGTAACAGGAGAGGCGGAGGTGGTGGAAGAGATACCGGCTGTGGAAGCAAGACAGGAAACCCTGCCGGCAGAACAGAATCAGTCTTCCCTGCAGGGCGAGAGCAATGAGGAAAAGTTTAAACGACTGCAATGGTTGTTAAAGCAGTTGTTCAAGGATACGCTTCAAGAAAACAATGAGTATCTCTGCCGCGAAATGAAGGAAAGCGTATTAAAGGAAATGGATTATCAGTTCAGGATGCAGGAGGAGCGGGAGGAAGAGCGCAGCAAGGAGAAGGTAAAGCGGGAAGAGGAGCATTATAAGAAAATAGATGATTTGCTGCGCAAGAAGAGGCGGCTGTTGAAAAAATAGAGAAATGAAAAGAGCGTTATAGGATGGATGATTTCAAATTTATTCTATCATGCTCTTTTTTATTGCGCTATTAAAAATGTTGGCTTTGTACCATTAGGTAACTATGGACATGAACGATAGCGGATTGTAAAAAAGATATAAAAGGAGTATAAATATATCAAATATTTTGGATAATTTAACCAAATTTGGAAGAGGAAGAAATTTATGAAACTAATTTGGAATGAATATGTACATTTTATCCCAGATAAAGAGAAAATATTTATTGGTAACACAATGAATAAAGAGTGTATCTTTATTACAAAAGAGTGTTATCAGATATTGAATAACGCTATGAAAGAGGATTTATCGGAAAAGCAGCTTGTTAATTCTTTTCAAACGGAAAAAGAGCGTCAATATATAAAGGATTTAATGGAAATTTTGATGCAAAAGAGAATGATTGGGGAGTTTAATTATTCGGAATTGTTTAAAGATAATTTAAAAATAACGTGGGCATTTACCGACAAATGTAATTTGCGATGTAAGCATTGTGCAAACTCATCTGGTGAAAGGAAGAGGGGAAAAGAATTAGAAAAAGAAGAATTGCTTTCCATTGCGGATAAAATTTGTGCATTACATCCGAAAAGTATCTGCCTGACAGGTGGCGAACCATTAGACAATCCGTATTTTTGGGAGATTGTAGATAGTATAAAGAGGGAATTTCAAGGAAATTTGAAGTTAATGACGAATGGAACTTTAATTAATGAAAAGAACGCTTCGAGGTTGGCAGACCAGTTTTTTTCTTTTGATATTAGCCTCGATGGAGCTGATGAGGAAAGCTGTGCGAAGGTACGAGGCAGCCACGTTTTTGAAAAGGTAGTTCAGGGAATAAAGCTATTGAAAAAGCACGGAGCAAAAAGAATTGTCGTTTCTATGGTGGATTGCAGAGCTACACATAAATATATACAGGCATTTAAAGATTTATGTGAAAATGAACTGGACGTACAATATATGGTCAGAGGTTTTGATAGCGTTGGAAGGGGCGAAGAAAATAAAAAAGAATTGGAAAATTTACCTGTTGAAATTCGGGAAAGTGATCTGGACGGAAATAAAGAGAAAAAATTGTCTTCTATAAAAAAGCAAGAAGGAAAATTTATGCCGGATATATTTGGGTGTAAAGCAGCGTTAATGGAATTCTATATAGATTATCGAGGGCAGATTTTTCCGTGTCCGGTACTAGACTCAAAAGAATTTCTCCTTGGCAATGCATTACAGGAAGACTTAAAACAATATATTTTTGAAAAACAGTATACGAAAAGCGAGGGATATGGCGCATTGCTTAAATACCTTCCATGGAATCTGCCGGAATGCGCTGCATGTAAGAATCAATTGTTTTGTTACACATGTATAGGAGATATAAAGGATAAATATGAAAGTGGAATCATAAAGAATTGTAATAAAAGAGTATCTTTTCAAGACTGAGGTGGAATATAAATGCTTTTTAACATATGGGTTACACAGGATTGCAATCTTTCCTGTAAATATTGTTATGAAAAAGAGAAAAGCAAAAAAAATATGAGCTTGCAGACAGCAGATACTGTTATAGAGTTTATCTTAAAATATCAGACAGATAAAACGAATCAAGTAAACTTTCATGGAGGAGAGCCGTTATTGAATTGGGATGTAATAGAATACATCATAAGGCAAATCATTCAGTCCTCTCTAAAAAAGGGGAGATTTCGATTTAGCTTTACGACAAATGGAATATTGCTTACCGATGATATAGTGTGTTTCTCCAAAGAAAAGGATGTTCTGATTTCTATCAGTGTTGACGGAAAACCGGAAACACATGATAAAAAACGAGTAGATAGGAACGGAAAAGGTACCTATCATATGGTGGAGGAAGGTTTAAGAAGGCTTGATGAAAGCGAGATAAGATATGAAATCAGAATGACGTATGATTCGGAAACGATATCGGAGTTGGCTTGTAACGTTAAATTTTTGTTGGAAAATTTCGATTGTTCCTGTCTGCGATGGGCGCCGGATTACTTTGATTGTGGCTGGAATGAAGAAAAAGTACAGATATTCGCAAAACAATATCGGAACATAATCGAATACCAAAAAGAAATAAAAAGGGAACTGGCGGAAAAGATAGCCGTTTTAAATAGAGACAATTTTAATAAACTGGGCAAATGCTGCGGTGGCATAACAGAGATGAATATTGATACAAGGGGAGAATTATATCCTTGTACTTTTGCCTGTGGAAATGAAGCGTTTTTGATAGGTAATATAAGAGAGGGACCGGATGTAGGGCGTATTAATAGAGTACATAACACAATGCAGAAAGGTTATCCGAAATGTGTGATTTGTAAAAATAAAGATTACTGTGTTGGAAGTCGCTGTAAAATGATTAACTATATAGAAGATGCCTGCTGTGGGAATACCTATATCGAAAATCTTTGTAAATTGTCCAATGCAGAGATTACCCTATTAAGAAAACAATGGATGCTGTAATTTATAAAAAGAAAGGAATGACGGCATATGAAGAATGAAATAACAGATTTTTTGGAATTGAGAAATCAGTTTGATGTAAGGCTGCAAGGCTGTGATAATGACTGTAAGGAATATAGAAGGTCTACAGCACAAGAGGTTGCGGCAATTGAAGGGTTGGGTATTAATTGCACCGAACCGTCAATGGATGACATAAAGGCAGGAATGGAAATGGCCCAAATACTTGGTATTACGTATTGTTATCGTATGTTGACGGGAAAGACGACATATATGTGGTAATAAGCAAAACATTATGATAGCATCCATTGTTTTATTAGGAGGTTTCCATGTTTATTTTCATAAAAATGATGATAAAACATCACCTAAAGCGCAGCTATATGATAGTGCTTGGCATTGCCTGTTCGGTGGCAATGATGTTCTGCATGATTCAAATGGGG
This sequence comes from uncultured bacterium, assembly GCA_947643145.1. Classification (GTDB taxonomy): domain Bacteria; phylum Bacillota; class Clostridia; order Lachnospirales; family Lachnospiraceae; genus Butyribacter. The sequence continues at coordinate 12,337 of CANRVD010000051.1, forward strand.
GACAGCATTAGCAGCAAATACAAAGAACAGGCATTGGGAACCAACCGTTATGATTTTCATATCAATGGTCTGACAAAAGATCAGGCAGATTGGCTAAAAGGAGAACTTGATAAAAAGGAAATAGAAGTGTCAGGAATCCTTTACAGTGATTACGGTGAAATGCAAATAAAACCGGAAGCACTTCAGAAAATGGAGTTTCAAGTATGTGCGGGAACGAGGGGAGGATTGGAAGAGCCTGGTTTGCGGCTTCGCGAAGGAGTGTGGTGCGAACTACCGGATGAAATCGTTTTGGAGCAATATGCCTGTGAGATGTTGGGAAGTCAGATTGGTGATGAAATAACAGTTATTTGTAATCTGTCGGGAGAAACCTATCGTTTTCGGCTGGTCGGAATTATGGAAAATTCACCGATTTTATTAAGCAGCGAATGGACGAGAGGATTTTTGTGCGTTTCCTTGGAGTTCCTGTATAATGCAGGCTTGGTAACATCGGAAACAGAAGAATATAGCTTGATTATTACGGTAAATTCCGATATAGAAGCCTATGAAGCTGAAAAAATAAATGGATTAGAAATGGAAGCCCGAGAATTGCTTGCAGAACTTTATGGAATTGATTATTATGACACGATTCATAAAGTGGCAAATGGGCAGGCTTCAGAGGAAGAAAAAGATGTTTTGGGGAGAATTGGTGAAAAAATTGGAAGTAATCATTCAAAAACAGAAAATATTGAGGAATATGAGTTACAGTCGGAAACCGGCAAAGCGTTAAAAGCATCTGTGATATTGATTGCCATTGCCACGGTTTTTCTGATTTTTAACAGTATGCATCTTACCATTACGGAAAACACGAGAGAATTGGGGATGCTCCGCTGTATTGGAATGGATTATAAGCAAACCGGTTTGGTTGTGTTTATGGAAAATATTGTTTACTGCATTTTAGGGTACGGAATCGGAATTGCCTTTGGAAATGTACTGAATCAGGTGCTTGCCAAAAATATTCTTTATTATCTGACCGGCGATTACGTAAAAATCCGGCAGCTTACGAGTAGCTATCTGCTGACGGCAGTTGTTGTCGTAATTTCTCTGGTTATGGCATTTCTATTATCCATACATAAAATTTTAGTGCTGACTCCTATAGAAGCAAGTAAATATACAGGAGTAACTGCCAAGAATAAAAAAGTACAAACACTGGAAAAATGGTCTGCCATAAAGTTTGCCGGAAGAAATATCAGGCGGGAACGAGGCAAAAGCATGATTGTGATGCTTTCCATGATTTTTTCCATGATGATATTGATGATTATTATCAATACAATCAGCTCTGTAAAACTGCCGGAAAAGGATAAAAAAAGCAGGTTTTCAGATTATGAAGCTTATGTGACGCTTACCGGAATGATGGATGCATTGGAGGGTATTACTTCAGCGGAAATAACATTTTCGGAAATGGAGAAAGTGAAGGGCATAAATGGTGTAGAAAAATTATATGCAATTGGTGTGAATCTTGATACGGAAGAAACCTTATATTGCGAAAATGGTAACAGGGTTTCCAATATCATTTATAATGACGAGCTGTGGAAATGGCTGTTAGAGCAAAACGGAAAGCCGGAGATTTGGGAAAAAGAACCGGACTCTATTTGCGTGATAACGGGAGAATATGGGGAAGAAGAAAAGAAGCTTCTTAATGAAATAGAAAAAACAGGCGCTGTTGCGTATAGACTGGAAAATGGGAGAGAAGGGATTTTGAATGTCGCTTTTGTACTATATGCCGATTATATACCGGAGTATAAGGGAACTTCCGGTACCCCAGTTACGATTATTCTGACGGAAAAGGCGGCTGCAAAGATTTATACGGATTATAGCTATCTGGATGTGATGATAAAATGCAATTCCGAAGCCGATGAAAAGACATATGCTGATATTGTCGGTATTTTTTCGGAAAACGAATATGCAATATGCGGCTCTTACGAGATTGGTATGGAGAAAATAATTACGGATGCGCTGGCGATTATTTACATTGCTGCATTGATTGTCATTGCAACGACGGTAAATGCAGTTTTAAATATGATGATTATCATGAAAGCAAATCTGATTCTTAGACGAAAAGAATATGGAATATGGAGAGCATTGGGAATGCCCCTAAAACAGCTAAAAAGAACGATTAGCATCGAAATACTGTTAATGCTTTTTGTGTCCTATGTAATAGCTGTTGTGCTTTCCCTTCCGATTCAAGGCTATTTGTGCGATATGATAGGAAACCGGAATATAGCCGGTATCTTATCAGGATATCTTGGAGTTGGTGTTATTTCTATATTGTTAGTGTATTTCTTAGTCATGCTGAATCTCAAATTTAAGAAAACAAATCAGATTATGGCAGATATCAGGGAGGAATAAAGATGAACTTGATTGAACTGAAAAACGCAGTAAAGGAATACACAGTGGGAGATGTTACGGTTCGCGCTTTGAATGATATCAGCCTTGCCGTGAAGCCGGGGGAGGTAATTATCATTTTGGGAGAAAGCGGTTCGGGAAAAAGCACCTTGCTTAATATTATGGGTGGGCTGGATGTCCTAACTTCAGGGGGGATTTTTTTAGAGGGAAAGCCATATACAAACTTTAGGGATGCGGAGATGTCAAAACTGCGCAGACAGAAATTTGGATTTATATTCCAGTCCTATAATCTTCTTCCCCTTTTGACGATTTACGAAAATATAATTGCACCGCTTCTTCTGGACCAAAGACGAGTACAACGAAAGGACGTAGAAAAATTGAGTGAAAGTCTTGGTATCAAAGAGCAGATTCATAAATTTCCGAATCAGCTCTCAGGCGGGCAGCAGCAACGAGCAGCAATTGTAAGGGCGTTAATCAATCATCCGAAGGTGATTTTTGCAGATGAACCGACAGGCAATTTAGACAAGGATACCGGCGAGCAAGTGATGGCTTGTATGATTGAGGCAGTCAGAGAGGAAGGTGCAACTTTAGTCATGGTAACGCATAATGAAAAGCTTTCTTCCTATGCGGACAGAGTGATACGAATGGAGAACGGAAAAGAAATTGGGCAGGAATAAAGAATGGTATAATGTAGTCATTATTGATAGCGGCATAGGAAAGTATTACAGGGATTACAGGGATTACTATGCCGGACAGGTCAATTTTATTTTTGATGAATGCGGTGCCGGTAAAATATTTGAGTCAGAATACTTTACCGGCATGCATGCATTTAAAGTATTGAGTGTAATGGAAAAATATAAAAATAATATCAAATACAGATATCACAATTATAACATTGTAAACGAATCCGGCAGAAGCTCCAGTCTTGCACTTTTAAGGGCATTGACATATTTGCTGGATCAGAATGATATTGATATTGTTGTTGCGTGTTTAAGCTATGACAGTAAGGTTTATCATAATGAAATTCAAAAGTGCTGTTCGAGATTAAGAGAAAAGGGAAAGATAATTTTTATTGCTGAAAATTATGATAATGATTCTATTTCCAATTATTTAGAAGATGTAATCATAGTAAAGAAAGGAATGTATAAAAACCCCGAAGAATATGGGATTGAATCATGCAGTGAGAAGAAAATCTATGGAAATATTTTGCCGGAGTTTGTTCCTGTCGGAAGCGGAAGGTATGCTTTGTTTGGCGGAACTAGTATGGCTGCCGCTAAAATAGCCGCTATGCTTTCCCCGTTTTATTTGCAGGATAACTTGCAAAGAATTATCCATTCGGGCAGCATGAATGAAATAAAAAGTATGAGCAGTAGAAAGCGTCCTTCTGAAAAGTGGATAGAACAGGTATGGAAAATGCTTGTAGTAATCTTGAAAGAAATGGACGAACAATATAGGATTGAAGCGAAATTAGATTGTTCAACAATAGAGCTGTTAAGCCATAGGGAAAAGTATGATATTTTTATTGGTGGACTAAGCAAATGGTGTACAGAGTGGAAGCTGGAGAAAATAAATTACTATGATTTTGGAACGGTTTATTCGATTGCACAATGGTTTGAAGAAAATGAAGGAAAGTATACATATAATTTTTAATTATTTAAAAGGACATATAAAGTTATACGTCGGCTCTATCATCAGTTCTTTTCTGGTAATGATAATATCATATTCCTTACCCTATATACAGGCTGTGATTATCGATAATGGCATTTTGGATTCCAATGTGCATATTTTGATATATGGAATAACGGTTTATTTTGGTACATATTTTATTCAATATGGATTTAATTATATAAATCAAAGGATAACTCTTAAACTGGAGCAAAATATCAATACACGTCTAACCTTGGATATCGTAAAATATTATCTGCATTCAAGGGAATATAAGTTTAATGAGCAGATGGGAAGTGATGTGGAGACACTTATTTCAAGGGATATCAACTTTTTTGTTAAATTTATGATGAACGTTGTGCAGGAAACATTGGTTAATTTTATTTCTTTTTTTATGGCAATTACTGTATTGATACATATCAAAGCGGAATTTGCAATTATCATTGTAGCCGTTCAGTTTTTTGCGTTAATCGCCAGATGTTTTTTTAATAAAATAATTAAAAAGAACAATACAGAAACGCACAAATTGGCAGTGAGGTATACCGTTATATTAAATGAATATGTGAATAATATACGTAATTTAAAGTTTTTAGGTGCAAATGGTTTTATATATAAGAGAATAAAGAACGTCAAGGAAGAAAGCAATGCGCAGGCAATAACAAATATGAAAACAAGATATCAGTTGAATGGATTGCTGCTGTTTCTATCTCAATTAACATCATGTATTATTATGGGCATTGGCGGTTTGTTTGTAATTTTTGGAAATATATCGCTAGGTTTTTTGATGAGCTCACTACAATATTCGGATAGATGTGAAAGTGCATTAAAAGGTATCATGAATTTAAGTACCGAAATAGCATCAAACAAAATGGAATATCAAAGAATTTTTGAGATTATATCAAAGCAAGATGAAAATAATCAAATTCATTATACGGACAAAGGGGTTGAAACGATTAGAGTCCGCAATTTGAATTTTTCGTACAATTCCCGTCATGAAATTTTCAAAAATGTGAATCTGGTCTTTCGTAGGGGAATGTTATATTACATTATCGGGGAAAGCGGAGCCGGAAAAACGACTTTGGCAAAGCTTTTAATGGGTGAGTACAAAATGGAATCAGGGACAATTCTTTTTGATAATAGGGATATTAATCAATGTCAGGTAGAACAATTACAGCAGCTAATTACATGGGTTCCGAATGAAACAATTATCTGGAATGACAGTATAAAAGAAAATATATTATGCGGGGGTCAATACAATATGGAAGCTTATCATCAGGTTTGTAAGGACTGCAAAATAGAAAATATCGAAAGTGAACTATCTGCGCACAACATTAATTTAGGGGAAAGAGGGAGTTTTGTTTCAGCAGGACAAAAACAAAGAATTGGTTTGGCAAGAGCCTTGATTTCTTCAAAACCTATTGTTATTATCGATGAAGTAACGTCCAATTTGGATAAGGAAACGGAATTGATTATTAAAAATAATATAAAAAAATATATACATAATCGAATTATAATTATAATAACGCATAGTAAGGAATTTATTCACGAAGCTGCTGTTGTGTATGAAATAAAGAATAGGTCAATTTATGAGATAGATGTTTAGAAATTCTTTCTGCTGTCTCGTTTTTATAATGAAAGAATAATTTTACATTGTCTTTTTAATATATACATGCTATTATAGGGACAACACATTAATTTTGATGTTTTATGGGGGGAAAACAAATCTGATACAATTCCGCAAGTCATAGGTTCCTAAAATATAGTTTTTCCATTTATTTCACATTGTAAATGAAAGCGCAAAATAAATTAATATGACAGATATTGCAATGTAGGAAATTGTATCCAGAGGACATATTGAGACGGGGCTGTTATTTAGTGTTTGTATGATTGATTTTAGGGCGAAAGTTGTAAGGTTACTATAGGGAAAAGCGATGATAGATATTCAGATAGGAAAAAGAATCAGAGAATTGAGAAAACAGCAGAATAGTACGCGAGAAGGATTAGCAGAAAAAGCAGGAATTTCTGCCAAGTTTTTGTATGAAATAGAGACGGGGAAAAAAGGATTTTCAATAGATATATTGGGAAAGCTATCAAGAGCTTTGGCTGTGAGCTGTGATTATATTGTTTTTGGAGAAAAGAAAACGTATGAGAAGAAGGAACAAATAATTTGCGTGCTAAAAAGCTTGGAGGAAAAGCATAGCAAGCAGGAACAGGAACTGAAAGAGGAATTATATGAGATTTTGAATACATTATAGGGATAGGATAATAATTCTCTTTTTATGTAAGAATAGAAAAAAGAGCTGTCGCATTATAGGTACGGCAGCTCTTTTTATGTTTTTTGTGCAAATGACACATCCTAAGGCACAAGCCTGTAAGAAAAATATGCGGTCACTATTCTTCAGAAATAGCGCCTACAGGACATACGCCTGCGCAGGAGCCGCAGTTGATGCAGGTGTTGGGGTCGATTTCCATCTTGCCATCGCCCATGCTGATTGCACCCACGGGGCACTGGGATTCACAAGCGCCACAGGAAACACATGTATCGCTGATAACAAATGCCATAGTAAATATCCTCCTTTGATTGAGTATTTATCTGAATAAATGCCTCATTATTTGTATTCTAATATAAAATACGGACAAATACAAGTCCTTTTATGGTTTTTGCATTTCGGCACGGCGTTTTTTGATGCCTTCCAATATAACAGCTTTCTTTTCGACAACCTTGTTTTTATCCATGGGCGGTACGCCGTGAAGCTTGTAGGGGAGCCCCAAGGATTCGTATTTTTTCTCTCCCATGGTATGATAGGGAAGAACATCCAGTGCCTTCAGATTGTGGAACTGTCCAATAAAATAGCCAAGCTGCTCCAGATAAACGTCGTCATCGGTAATACCCGGGACAACTACGTGACGAATCCACATATCAATATTTTTTTCATCCAAATACTTGCAAAAATCTAAAATGTTAGTATTGGGCTGTTCCGTCAGTTCCAGATGCTTTTGCGGGTCAATATGTTTGATATCCAGCATAACCAAGTCTGTCAGCTCCATCAGACGATCCATTTTTTCCATGAACGCTGTATTGCTGCGGTTAAAAGCGATGCCGGAGCTGTCTATACAGGTGTGAATATTGTCCTTTTTGGCAAGGGCAAACAAATCAATTAAAAAATCCACCTGCATCAAAGGCTCTCCGCCGGTTACCGTGATACCGCCGTCCTTGTAAAAACCTCTGTTGCGTTCAAATTGCTCAATAATTTCTGCCGGCTCCATCATGGTGCCGCCCGTCATTGCCCATGTATCGGGATTGTGGCAATAAGCACAGCGCATGGGACAGCCTTGCACAAAAACGACAAAACGAACGCCGGGACCGTCCACTGTGCCAAAACTTTCGAGAGAATGTATTCTGCCTTTCATAAAAACCTCTTTTCTGCGCTGTTTTCAAGGCTTGGAAAACGGCGCCAGTTGCTGCGTTTTGGGTTTGATAACAAAGCTCACTGTGCCAAAAAGAGCTGTTACCGATGTGCTGTCTGCAAATAGTCAACACGAAAACAGTAAACAGCTCTTTGCATTGTTTTTAGAACGGATACGGACTAAACTGCCTCATGGAAGGTACGGGAGATAACGTCTGCCTGCTGTTCCGGTGTTAATTTAATGAAATTAACAGCGTATCCGGACACACGAATGGTAAGCTGAGGATAATTCTCAGGATGCTGCTGTGCGTCTAGCAGGGTATCTCTGTTGAGTACGTTTACATTTAAGTGATGACCGCCCTTTGTTGCATAGCCGTCAAGTAAAGCTACTAAATTATCAACCTGTGCATTTGCTGATGCCATAATTTAATTCCTCCTGATTTAATTTTTGTCGCTGTCTTTGCGACCGCTGTAATCATCAAGTCCCTGATGAAGAGTGGGAACACTGCATGCCAAAGGTGTTCGGGAGCAATCCGTACATCCCATTGTCTGAACGTTTTTGGAGCTTTCGCTGTTTTCGTCAAAGTCTACATTTACGTGACCGACGCCGCTTGCCATGCCGGAATCCAGCATTTTTACCAAATCATCAATCATAGATTTTTCGTCCATGGTGTTCCTCCTTTTAAGTGATTGTTTATTTATTTAAGTCCAGCTCAAGGTCTCCGGAAAATACCTTGTCTTCCTTGCCAAGTGCGCCGGGAATGATGGTAAAGGTATTGGAGATACCGTCCTGTGCATCCTCGAAAGGCAGTTTTGCCACGGAAGAAAGGGAAGCTACTGCGCCATGGGTATCACGTCCATGCATCGGGTTAGCGCCGGGTGCGAAAGGCTGACCTTTCTTACGTCCGTCAGGGGTGTTGCCGGTTGCCTTGCCGTAGGTTACATTGGAAGTAATGGTAAGAACGGACATGGTAGGAACACCGTTTCTGTATACATGGTTTCTTCTGATTGCGGTCATGAATCTGGATACGATATCATGTGCAATGGTATCTACGCGGTCGTCGTCGTTGCCGTATTTCGGGAATTCACCGGTGGTCTTGAAGTCAACGATGATGCCGTCTTCATCACGAACTACCTCAACCTTAGCGTACTTGATAGCGGAAAGGGAGTCTGCTACGATGGACAGACCAGCCAGACCGGTTGCAAAATAACGCTTCACATCTCTGTCATGAAGAGCCATCTGTGCTCTCTCATAGCAGTATTTGTCATGCATGTAGTGGATAACGTTCAGGGTGTTTACATAAACATCTGCCTGCCATTCCATCATGTCGATAAACTTATCCATTACATCATCATAATCTAAAACGTCGCCGGTAACAGGACGATACTTAGGACCAACCTGTTTCTTGGTAACTTCGTCGATACCGCCGTTCAAAGCGTAAAGCAGACATTTAGCCAAGTTTGCACGAGCACCGAAGAACTGCATTTCCTTGCCGATAACCATGGAGGATACGCAGCATGCAATGCCGTAGTCGTCGCCGTGGGTCACTCTCATCAGGTCGTCATTCTCATACTGGATGGAAGAAGTCTGAATAGACATCTTTGCACAGTATCTTTTCCAGCTCTCAGGAAGCCTTGTGGACCAGAGAACCGTCAGGTTGGGCTCGGGAGAAGGTCCAAGGTTTGTCAGGGTGTGCAGATAACGGAAGCTCATCTTAGTTACCATATGACGTCCGTCTACACCAACGCCGCCAAGAGACTCGGTTACCCAAACAGGGTCGCCTGCAAAAATCTGGTTGTACTCAGGAGTACGTGCAAATTTGATGCAGCGCAGCTTCATGATGAAATGGTCAACAAATTCCTGAATCTGCTCCTCGGTAAATTTGCCTTCCTTTAAGTCTCTCTGTGCATAGCAGTCAAGGAAGGTGGAAGTACGTCCAAGGGACATAGCGGCGCCGTTCTGCTCTTTTACAGCGCAAAGGTAGCCGAAGTAAGTAGCCTGAATTGCTTCCTGCACATTGGTAGCGGGTTTGGAAATATCGCAGCCATAGGAAGCAGCCATTTCTTTCATCAGTTTCAGAGCAACCATCTGCTCGGAAATTTCTTCGCGAAGGCGGATAACGTCATCCGTCATAACGCGTCCGGTAGAATCCTTCTGTGCCTGTTTGTCTTCAATCAGCCTGTCAATACCGTACAGGGCAACACGTCTGTAATCGCCGATGATACGTCCGCGTCCGTAAGCATCCGGAAGACCTGTAATAATATGAGAAGAACGGCAGGCTCTCATTTCCTGATTGTAAGCATCGAAGCAGCCTGCATTGTGGGTTTTTCTGTGGGTGGAGAAGAACTCACTTACCTCAGGGTCAACTTCATAGCCGTTGTCGGAACATGCTTTCTCAGCCATTCTGATACCGCCGTAAGGCTG
>CANRVD010000052.1 GCA_947643145.1 uncultured bacterium
GAAACTTGTAAAAGCAGCGCAGGAGGGGGATGATGCAGCTTTTGTCAGGTTGATGGAGGAAAACAAGCAGAGTATGTATAAGACGGCATGGGTGTATCTGAAGAATGATACAGATATTGCAGATGCTATTCAGGATACTATCTTAGCATGTTATGAGAACCTGTTCCGTCTCCGTCAGAGAAAATATTTCAAAACATGGATGACCCGTATTTTGATAAATAAGTGTAATGATATTATAAAAAAGAGAATGGAATGCACGGATTTTTCAATTGTCAGGAGCGAGGGGGCTTTGGATGCTTCTTTGGAGCGGAGCGAGTGGAAGGAGCTTTTGAGCAGTCTGGATAAGAAATACGGTATCGTTTTGTTAATGCATTACTATGAAGAAATGACGGTAACAGAGATTAGCAAGGCATTGGAGATGAACAGAAATACGGTACTGACCAGACTGCGGCGCGGAAGGCAGTTACTGCAAAATGAACTGCAGCCCAGAGGAATGATTCGGGCAGCAGAAATGAAAACGTGCGCAGGAGAGGAATAAGTGTGAAAAATAGATTTTTTCACAAAGCGAACTTAGTTCTCTTTGCAAATATTGTGCTTGCGCCCCAATTTGTGGGCTGAGTAAGATTGGAGGATTAATGTGAGACAGGATGAGGAAAGGTTATATCACATATTTAAGGAGGATGCTATGATTCCAAATAAAGTAGAACAGAAAATGCAGGAAACATATTCAAAAATTGCGGATGGAAACATCCAGCCCAAAAAAGTAATAACAGATACAACATCAAAGTATAAGTTCCGCGCAGCAGCGGCGGTTGCCTTTACCGTACTTGCCATCGGAACAACAGCCTATGCAGCAGCCAGACATTCTGCGATATTAGATTCTTTTGCAAAATATGACAGCGGCAGAGACTTGCCAGAACAGGCTAAATCCCTGATTCAGACAGAGATTGACCAGGAAAAGGTGCAGGATGGTATGGTGGACTTTAAAGTGCGTGAAGCGCTTTGCGACAAAAATAATATTGTTGTGGCTGTTGAGGCGAAGGCGGCAGAACCAGACAAATATCTGCTGGTGCCGCAAGACCTTCGGGGAGAAGAAGACATTAACTGTATGGTAATGGAAAATCTAAATCCTACGATGGAAGAGAAGGATATGACAATTGCAGATTATGCAAAGAAGTATCACAAGGAAATCTTACCGGTAGGAGTAAGTGTTGACACCGGGGCAGGCGTGTCTTCTATTGATTTTAAACTGGAAGAAGATGGAACAGGTGTATTTACCTGCAGTTCCGAGAATGTCAACAAGAAGACGGTTATGGATCTTTCCTGCAGCACCAGCATCTTTTATGAAGACGACATTATAAGAGATTCGTTTGATTTTACGGTTAACGATAATTCAAAGGCAACCGAGACAATAGTTTACCGCGCAGAAGGCCAGACAGAAGTGGAAGGAACAAAACTGGTGATTGATGAGATAAAATTTGAGAAGTCTGCAATTGACATGAAGGGAACCATCACTTACCATTATGCAGGAAATCCTTCAGACATTACGGAAGATGAGGAAGATACCGGTTTCTTCCTCTTTGACCAAAATGGCAAGCAGTTGAAGGATGGTGTTGGAATGCCGGGCAGCAGTAGTAATAAGAATGGAAAGTTTACGCAGGTTGATTCCTATGCATTGACAGATTTGCCGGAACAGTTGACATTGCAGGCAAAAAACGTTATGACAAAAGAGGTATATGGAAAAATCAAAATATATCGTGTTGATGAGTAAGGCAGATGATATATGCTCTAAATGGCTTCTTAATCACGAGATAACAAAACCTGATTGTATGAAAAGGGCATTTATGAGTAATGAGAAAATCACAGAGGACACTATCACCACGGCACCAGCTAAGGACGCTCCCGGTTTATAAAGTCGGAAGGTTTATGGTAGTATGGAGATACAAAACGGAAGGGAAAGCAGGTAGCTTAAAACAAAGAGATAGGTTTGATTCATATGAGCCAAACCTATCTCTTTGGTAACTTACAAAATGAAGCTTTTTTGAAAAAAAAGTATTGACAACTAATAGACATTAGAATATACTAACTTATGAAAGATAAAAATAACTTTTAGTGTGACTCACATTAAGTTAACAACCCCGCTGCTTGCAGCAGGGTATTAGACTCTGTATGGCTGTGTATGCGGGAATAAAAAAGGGGATGATAGGATGCCGTTATCAATGGTTCAGGAAGGTGAGCCAACTGTTATTAAAAAGGTTGGCGGAAAGGAAGAAACCCGAAGGTTTTTGGAAAATCTTGGATTTACTTCGGGTGGAGAAGTTATGGTGGTTTCAGAAATTGGCGGTAATATGATTGTCAATATCAAGGGGTCAAGGGTTGCAATAGGGAAAGATATGGCAAATAAGATTATGGTATCGTAATATATAGTCTTTGTATTGCTTATATCGACAAAGTCGGAATGATTGAAAGTGTGCATGAAAATGATGCACGCAGGAATGGAGGTCATAATGAAAACATTAAGAGAAGCAGAATGCGGGCAGACAGTCAGGGTTAAAAAGCTCGCAGGTGAGGGAGCGGTAAAAAGGCGTATCATGGATATGGGAATTACAAAGGGAGTAGAGGTATTTGTACGCAAGGTGGCACCGTTTGGGGACCCGGTTGAAATTACGGTGCGAGGCTATGAGTTGTCTTTGCGTAAGGCAGATGCGGAGATGGTAGAAGTAGAATAATGCGAAATACATAGGTAATTTTTTTTTGCCATACAGTTAGTGATAACTAATAATAAAAAGTTTAATATAATAAAAAGAAGCATATACAAACAAAAGGAAGTGAGGTAGAAGAATGTCAATTAAGATTGCATTGGCAGGAAATCCTAACAGTGGAAAAACAACATTATTTAATGCACTAACAGGATCAAACCAGTTCGTTGGAAACTGGCCGGGAGTAACAGTTGAGAAAAAAGAGGGAAAATTAAAGGGAAATAAAGATGTTATTATCATGGATTTACCGGGGATTTATTCATTATCTCCCTATACGCTGGAAGAGGTTGTGGCAAGAAATTATCTGATTCAGGAGAGACCAGATGCTATTCTGAATATTGTGGATGGAACGAACATCGAAAGAAACCTGTATTTGTCAACACAGTTATTGGAACTTGGGATTCCGGTTGTTATGGCAGTTAATATGGTGGATATTTTGGAAAGAACCGGTGATAAGATACATATTGATAAATTGAGCAGGAAACTTGGATGCGAAGTTGTGGAAATTTCAGCCCTAAAAGGAACAGGAATCAAAGAGGCGGCTGATAAAGTAGTTTCACTTGCCCAAAAAGGAGAAGCATCAGCATATGCGCATGAATTTTCAGCAGAAGCAGAGGATATGATCCGCAGGGTGGAAGACAAAATTGGAGCTGGGGCAAAGGAAGAACAGAAACGCTTCTTTGCGATTAAGCTTTTGGAAAAAGACGATAAGATTTCAGAGCAGTTAACCGGTGTACCAGATGTGTCAGAGGAGATTAAGGCATTAGAGGATGCATTTGATGATGATACAGAGAGTATCATTACAAATGAAAGATATACTTATATTTCTTCTATGATTGATGAGTGTGTGACAAAGAACAGGAAAAAGGAACTGACGATTTCAGATAAAATTGATAAAATTGTCACAAACCGTATATTGGCACTGCCTATTTTTGCAGCCGTTATGTTTATTGTATACTATGTGTCAGTAACTACAGTAGGAACATGGGCAACAGACTGGGCAAATGACGGTCTGCTTGGTGATGACGGCTGGAATCTCTTTGGTATTGAAAAGCTTCACATTATTGGTCTGCATGATGCAGTTGGAAGGCTTTTGGATGCAGTGAATTGTGCCGGCTGGCTGTCAGGTCTGATTAATGATGGTATTGTGGCAGGCGTAGGTGCGGTTCTTGGCTTTGTACCGCAGATGTTTGTACTTTTCATATTTCTTGCATTTTTAGAGTCATGTGGTTATATGGCACGTGTTGCGTTTATTATGGACCGTATTTTTAGAAAGTTTGGTTTATCCGGCAAGTCATTTATTCCCATGCTTATTGGAAGTGGTTGTGGCATTCCGGGAATTATGGCTTCCCGTACGATTGAAAATGACAGGGATCGTAAGATGACAATTATGACAACCACATTTATTCCATGTGGTGCGAAGCTGCCGATTATCGGATTGATTGCAGGTGCTTTATTCCATAATGCAGGATGGGTGGCAACAAGCTGCTACTTTGTCGGAATTGCAGCAATTATCTGTTCCGGTATTATTTTAAAGAAGACAAAGTTGTTTGCAGGGGATCCTGCACCATTCGTTATGGAGCTTCCTGCTTACCATATGCCAACGGTTGGTAATGTACTCAGGAGTATGTGGGAGCGTGGCTGGTCCTTTATTAAGAAAGCGGGAACAATTATTTTGCTTTCTACCATTGTTATCTGGTTTACTTCTTTCTTTGGTTGGGTAGATGGTAAATTCCAAATGTTAGAAGAGTCGCAGTTAGACCATAGTATTTTAGCTGCACTTGGTGGTGCGTTTGCATGGATTTTTAAGCCGCTTGGATGGGGAGACTGGAAGTCTGCAGTAGCAGCAGTGACCGGACTGGTAGCAAAAGAAAATGTAGTCAGTACATTTGGTATTTTATATCCAAACTGGGCAGATGGAGTGGAAGAACTGGGTGATAATGGTGAGGCAATCTGGACAGCACTTGCCGGAAGTATGACAGCACTTGCAGGATATTCCTTCTTAATCTTTAATCTGCTTTGCGCACCTTGCTTCGCTGCAATGGGAGCAATTAAGCGTGAAATGAATAATATTAAATGGTTCTTTGCTGCTATTGGATATCAGACAGGTCTTGCTTATATTGTATCTCTTTGTGTATATCAGATTGGAATGCTGGTTACAGAGGGGGTATTTGGAATTGGAACAGTCGTTGCATTCCTTTTGGTGGCCGGCTTTATCTGGCTTTTAGCCAGGCCGTATAAGGAGAGCAGTACATTAGACATCTCTGTAAAAAATATTGCAAGTTCTTTAAAGTAAGTGTAGACTATATTGTATGGTGTTTAGGCTTTAAAAATGCTTATTACTCTGGTGGTTAAGTATCAACATTTAATTGCCGGAGTAACATAATATCAGTTTAAGAGGGAGAATATTAATATGACTTTAGGAACGTTTGTTGTAGGGCTGATACTCGCAGTAGTGGTAGGACTAATCGTTACCGTCATGATACGTGATAAGAGAAATGGGAAGTCAGTACAGTGCGGTGGTAACTGTAAAAATTGCGGAGGCCATTGTCATTAATTGAAGAAGCCAATATAATAATAAGGTGGTTAAATATCAATATTTAACCACCTTATTATTATAATATGGGTATATATTTACTTTTTTTGCCAATACTATTGCTACGGCGGTTATATATTTAACCGCTGTAGCAGAGTCAGCAAAGCTTATCCGAGCTAGTGTGCTGGCATGATTATATTTAGCTGAATTCCGCAGAATATTTTTCTGAGAGTGCTGTTTCACAAACGCAGGCGTAGCGGGCTACGCTGAGGCTTGGGGAATAGTGCTATCAGGAAAATAGGCAAGGAAGTTTAGCTAAATATATTCGTGTCAGTACACTAGCCTGTGGGGTATTTGATTTTATAGAAATGAGGGGGAAGCATGTATGTTTCGGATTCCTAGGCATATTGGCATTATTCCTGACGGGAACAGGAGATGGGCAAAAGAAAATGGTTTGCAAAAAGAAGAGGGGTATGCATTTGGTTTAGAGCCTGGCCGGAAGCTTTTGCAAACAGCGAAGAAATTTGGAGTGCAGGAGCTGACATATTATGGTTTTACAGTAGATAACTGCAAACGTCCAAAGGAGCAGGTAAAGGCATTTTCCCGTGCCTGCATTGAAGCAGTAAAATCAGCAGAGCAGGAAAATGTAAAAATATATGTGGTAGGCAATACAAAATCTTCCTGCTTTCCAAAAGAATTGCTACCGTATACAAAGCATGAAGATTTTGAAAATAATTGCCATGCAGGAAATCCAAAAGTTTCCATTAGTCAGCATGCGAAGGAAATGCGGGTGAATTTTCTAATCAACTATGGATGGGAATGGGACATGAAAAACAACTGGGCTTCCAAGGATATTCCCAGGGTGGATATGGTAATTCGCTGGGGCGGGATGTGCCGCTTATCCGGTTTCCTGCCGATCCAGACAGTATATTCGGATTTCTATATTGTCAAGGATTTATGGCCCGATTTTAAAGAGGAGCAATTTGAGGATGCATTGAACTGGTATCAGAAACAGGATATCACACTGGGGGGATAGGTTGTAATATCATTAATTAAAAGAAAAACTCCTCTAAGGTCAGGTTGTTTTTCATAATAAAAGCAGCCGCTTTTTTGCCAACATAGCGGAAGTGCCATGGCTCATAATTGACACCGGTAATATTGCTTTTATCACTGGGATACCGTAGGATAAAACCATATTTATAGCAGTTTTCTTTTAGCCATTTATTTCCAGGCTCACTTTCCTGTGACGAATCCATATTGGTATTGCCGGAACAAAGAATATCAAGGGCAAGCCCTGTTTCGTGTTCGCTGCATCCGGCAGGCATGGTTTCTTTATAAACTTCTGCCAAAGCGCTCTCATAGGGCATACCGGAATTCATTAACTTTCTTACATCCTCATCTATCAGGCTTTGTTGTTTTTGCCTGTCTCTATAGGCGGAAGCAATCCAGTATTGAAATCCGTCCTCGGAAGCATCAGCAAGCATTTCCACGAGATGATTATATAATTTAGAAGATGCCTGAAGCCTTCCGTTACAAATATACATCAAGCTTGCATCATAATCTTCTTGCAGCGGATTATCCTTGTTTACAAGTACAAGAAGTTCCTGATTACTTTTATAAAGTTTCCGACATTTTTTAGTGAGGTTCTTTTCTTTCTTTTTTGAATGTTCCTGTTCTTTTTTAGGTGTATCGTCCGTTTCCTGCTCCTTGTCAACATAGTGGCTTTTTGTAATATATCCGATTTCATTGTTACATCCCAAAAGGCAGATTAGAACGGCAATAAAAGAAGCACATATCACACAGCAGAATGCTTTTTCAAATAAATGTTTCATGGTAGTAGTTCTCCTTATCTAAGAATATTTGACAGTTCAGAACTTAATCTGAATTCCTAGATAAAGATAGCAGAATACTGTATGCTTTTTCCTTCAAATCTGTATCATAGATGCATCATCGTATGCTTTTTTGTTATTGTATATCGCCCCAGTTGATTCCAATTTTAATGTTCAGATTATCGGAAAGCATTGTAGATTCCCTTTCTGTTGTTAAAGCGGGACTATCCTCAAAGGTTCCCCCTTCTATTGTTAATGCGGAGCCGTCATTAAATGTTATAATTCCAATATAATTTGGGGATGACTGCTCAATACTGTTTGCTTCAATATTGCCGGTTACATTATAATAGCTAAAGAATCCATCAATTGTTGCATATAGAAGATTCGAATAATTATTATCTGTATCATAAATAGAAGCTGCTACTGATTTATACTTATATATTTGTTTAGGAGTTTTCGATGTGCTTTTTGGAAAATATAGTGATATCGGGAGTGCCATCTCGTAAATTTTATGGTATTCTTCATCAAAATAAATTGTGATTTCTCCTTTTTTTCTTTTATAAATTATCTTTCGGTATACTATTCCCTTGATACCGTTCTTGGTATCGGATGTGTACAATGTAAAAGTTTCACAGGAAGATATATTTTTGGCATTAAGTTTGATTTTTTTGCAAAGTACTCCTAATTTGTATAAGGAATTAAGTTCCTTTTTTACTATTTTATTAATGTTTTTATTATCGACGCGAAATCCGGTATCGTTTATTTTTACAGAATGAAGTTCTATGCCAAAGTTTCTGCATCTGGCAATTGCATTAAGCTTGTCTGCAAAGGAGGTGTAGGATACTTCGTACATGTCGCTGTTTATATTAATATATTCCGTTTTATTTAAGATTTGGCTGTCTCTGTATGAGTTAAAATATTTTGGAAAAATCATTGCTGTACTAAAAAGAATGCAAATAAGCAAAATACCTGTTATGGTAAACAGAAGTTGTTTCTTTTTGTTCATTTTAAAACCTCCATGCTACGACTATTTTTTGATAGGAAATAGAATGGTTACCTGTGTTCCCTCGCCGCTTTTACTGCTTATCTGAAGATGGGCATCATGTTTTTGGATTATTTTCATGCACAACGCAAGGCCGATACCAGCACCGCCTTCTTTTCTGGCGCGTGACTTATCCACCATGTAAAATGCTTCTGTGATTTTTTTAATCTCATGAGAGGGAATCCCACACCCGTTATCTGTAACATAAAAAGAATATTCGTTCTCAGAGGTTTTTCCTTCTAAGACAATTACACCATCTTCACTACATGCTTTTCGGGCATTATCAATTAAATTGAAAAACAGTGATTCCAGTAAATCAATGTCACCATTTATCAAACTATCCTCCACATCAACAATAAATTTAATATGGTTGCTTTCTAATATTCTGCAGACACTTTTTTCGATTCGTTCTGCAAGATTTTTGACAGTAATTGACTTCGTTTCAATTTCCTGTTTATTTACAAAGGATAATTCCATCATTTTAAGGGCGAGCCGCTCAAGACGTTTTCCCTGCTGAAAGATATAATCCGATGAAAGCAGAATATCTTCCTCTGACAGATTCAGGGAACGAAGCATATCTGCATAGCCGATGATAGAGGTAAGAGGTGTTTTTAATTCATGTGAAAAGGCTTCGGTAAATTCTTCCTGCTGTCTTGCATTCTCCTCTAATTCATGTATATTATTTTCAAGCTGTTCTGCCATTTGATTAAAATCTATAATGAGCGCAGAAACTTCATCATTGCCCTTTTCCTTTACACGTCTTGTATAATTCCCTGTTGCGAAGTCTCTGGCAGCAACGGATAATTTCCTGATTGGATTTGTAAAACTCATGGAAAAGATGAACGATATGACTGCAGAAATAATAAATACAACAAATAATGTGGTCTGATAATTTTTATAAAGGTCATTCCTGTCCTCGTATAAAAATTCGATATCTCTTCCTATTTCCAGATAGTAAGTTCCAAGCCGGGACTTCACCTCAAAAAAGCATTCCGTATAATGCCTGCCAGCATGTTCTGCTATCATCCATATTCCACAGTTGTTTTTTTGTTTCTGTCCAATCAGTCCGCTTTCATTTTTATCGTTGTTATAAATTATTTCTTTTTGACTATTATAAATAATAATGCTGTTATTATTTTCCAGACTTTTTTTTATTGACTTGGTGATTTCTACAATGGCCATGTCAGAAGCGCGGTATTCTGTTGGAAGTCCTTCCAAAGATGCCATTAATGCATAACGAAATATTTTCATTTCTTCAATACTTCTTTTTGTTTCCCTGTCTAAGGTAGACTGAAAAGAAGCATTTACAATCATATTTCCAAATATCATAAATGCCACTATGATAAAACATACCATCGTTATAAATTGTTTCCAAAATAATTTCATATTGTATCACCTTAGGCGGAAACGGTATCCGACTTTATAGACTGCCTCAATATTCTTTTCAAGCCCTGCTTTTTTTCGCAGACGCTGTACATGCAAGTCGACCGTACGGCTGTCTCCCAAATAAGGACTGTCCCAGACATGCTCATATATCGTTTCGCGGTAAAGTGCAGTTTCGGGATTTCTGACGAAAAGCAGCAGTAAATCAAATTCTTTATAAGTAAGTTTGAGTACCTTACCGTTTTTTCTGACTTCTCTTGATACGGTATCAATATCCAGGTCAAGTATTTTGATATATTGTTCCGTTTTATGAAAACGCCTTAATATATTTTCGACTCTTGCCAGAAGTTCCAAAATTTCAAAAGGCTTTGTGATATAATCATCCGCACCTGCTTTGAGTCCCTTTACCTTGTCCTGGGTTTCCCCTTTGGCAGTAACAAACATAACAGGAACCTCTAAACTTTTTGCGTAGGACAGAAGTTCGTATCCATTTATTTCAGGAAGCATAATATCTAACAGGCATAAATCATAATGATTTTCAGAAAGTTTATCAGCGCCTTCGGCTCCGTCATAAGCAACATCACACTGGTAGCCTGCTTTTATTAAATTCATTTTTATAAGAGTAGCAATAGATTCTTCATCTTCAATAATTAAAATTTTATTCATAACAGTTCACCATAAATTCATGTTGTATTAGTTGGGGCAAAGGGTATTTTGTCCCGCAAAAGAGTTTACTATGAGTTTGTATCATTTTTGTAACAGGGGACATGTACCGTCTATCTT
The DNA here is from genome assembly GCA_947643145.1 of uncultured bacterium. Classification (GTDB taxonomy): domain Bacteria; phylum Bacillota; class Clostridia; order Lachnospirales; family Lachnospiraceae; genus Butyribacter. The sequence goes on from CANRVD010000052.1 coordinate 10,333, forward strand.
TTGCCCCTGCTATCATAACATATGCAAGAAGTGATGTCATCCCTGGCTGCTGTTACTGTTCCCTCTCGGTTTTATCGTTGATAACAGAAAATTTCTAATTGTGCTTTGGGCTTGTAATAGTCCCAGGAATGGTATACAATGCCTTAAAAGTAATAAGTATATAGAAGTTCGCAGCATTTGGGGGGAGTGTTAAAATGGAGTATTGCTTTTATGGATGGGAGCAGGCTTTGGTTCCTGCAATATCAAATGAATATGGAGAGTTTCAGACACCGAGGGAATTATATACGGCACTGTCCGGTATTTGGTGTGAATATACCTGTGCGCCGAGAATGCGGAAATTTAAGTAACTTAATTATTGACAAAATAAAGATAGCATCATATAATGAAAACATAAAATCCTACCAGTTAAATAGGTTATATAATGGTATGGAGAATGGAAAGAATACATATTGTAGTAAGGAAGACTGAGAGTTATTAAGGAGGATGATATCTTATGAGTCAGATTAAAGAAAGTGCGTTGGAATTAATTGGAAAAACTCCGATTTTAAAGCTGAAGCGTTATACAAAGCAGGCAGAAATAGAAGATGTTACAGTTTTAGCTAAGTTGGAATATTTAAATCCGGCAGGTTCGGTAAAAGACCGTATTGCTTTGGCAATGAGAGAAGATGCGGAGAAGAAAGGATTTCTTAAACCGGGGGCGACAATTATTGAGCCGACTTCCGGTAATACAGGAATTGGCCTTGCGTCTGTTGCAGCAGCAAAGGGGTATAAGGCGGTTCTTACACTGCCAGATACCATGAGCGTAGAGAGAAGGAATCTTTTGAAGGCTTATGGAGCAGAGCTTGTTTTGACAGAAGGTATTAAGGGGATGAAAGGCGCTATTGAAAAGGCAGAGGAATTAAAAGAATCAATTCCAGGCTCTGTTATTCTTGGACAGTTTGTAAATCCTGCTAATCCGGCGATCCATAAAGCGACAACAGGTCCTGAAATCTGGGAGCAGACAGACGGAAAGGTGGACATTTTTGTTGCAGGTGTAGGAACGGGCGGTACCGTTACCGGAGTAGGAGGGTATCTGAAATCACAGAATCCTGATATTAGGGTGGTTGCAGTGGAGCCTGCATCCAGTCCGGTATTATCTAAGGGTACAAGCGGACCGCATAAGATTCAGGGAATTGGTGCCGGGTTTGTGCCGGAGGTGTTGAATACGACGGTTTATGATGAGGTGCTTACGGTTGAAAATGAGGATGCTTTTGAAGAAGGAAGGGCATTTGCAGTCAGTGAAGGAGTTTTGGTTGGAATATCTTCCGGTGCTGCATTAAAAGCAGCGTCAATTTTGGCAGCACGGGAGGAAAATAAGGGCAAGACAATTGTAGTTCTTTTACCGGATTCCGGGGACAGATATTTATCGACATCGTTATTCTCACAGTAACAGAAGCTGTCTTTTAACCGAACAAATTTTTGCCTGTGCGTTGCTTGACAAAAATATTGAAAATGGGTAAAAAGTAAGAGGAGGCACCAAAACTGAGAAAGATGGGGGATAAAAATGAAAATTTCGACAAAAGGGCGTTACGCCGTCCGGGTTATGCTTGATTTGGCAGAGCAGGGAACAGAAGCCTACATTCCTTTGATGGATATTGCAAAGAGGCAGGGGATTTCAGAAAAATATCTGGAATCTATTGTAGCGGTACTTAGTAAAAATGATTTGCTATCTTCTCTTCGTGGAAAGGGAGGCGGTTATAAGCTGAACAAACCGCCGGAGGAATATACAGTAGGAAGTATTTTGAAGCTGGTGGAAGGCTCTTTTGCCCCGGTTGCCTGTTTGGAAAAAAAGCCAAACCGCTGTGAGAGAGTGGCAGAATGCCAGACCATTAAAATGTGGGAAGGGTTAGAAACATTAATTGAAGAATATTTTGCCGGAATTACTCTTGCGGATTTGATGAAGGAAGGCAGAGAGGCGAATAACTATGTGATATAAAGGCACGTTTTGTGTGCCGCCAATCGGTTATAAGAAGCTGCTTTTGCTTCTTATGGTATAGGAGGAGCAGGATAGTGGTTTTTACGAATGAGCAGAAGGAGCGGTATGCCAGACATATTATATTAGATGAGGTTGGTATTGCAGGACAAAAAAAACTGTTTGATGCAAGTGTGCTGATTATTGGTGCTGGTGGGCTTGGCTCCCCGGTATCGCTTTATCTGGCGGCTGCAGGTGTAGGAACTATAGGGATTGCTGATGCGGATGAGGTGGATTTATCCAATCTGCAGCGTCAGATAGTGCATACGACGGCAGATATTGGAAAGGCAAAGGTGAAATCTGCTGCCAGAGCAATGCAGGCGGTGAATCCTGATGTGAAGGTAAATATTTACCAGACATTAGTGACATCTGAAAATATTATGGAATTGATTGCAGATTATGATTTTGTAGTTGATGCAACCGATAATTTTAAATCAAAGTTTTTAATCAATGATGCTTGTGTAATGGCAAAAAAGGCATTTTCCCATGCAGGAATCCTTCGCTTTCAGGGTCAGCTTATGACTTATGTGCCAGAAGAAGGCCCCTGCTACCGCTGTATATTTAAGAATCCTCCGCCAGAGGATGCAGTTCCGACTTGCAGACAGGCAGGTGTGATTGGTGCGATTGCAGGTGTGACAGGCAGTTTGCAGGCAATGGAGGCGATTAAATATATTGTTGGGGCAGGAGATTTGCTGACGGGCAAGCTGTTGACATATGATGCGCTTACAATGCAGTTTCGGACTGTTAAGCTTCCAAAGGACGAAGATTGTGCAGTATGCGGGATTCATCCAACAATTACAGAATGAGCAGTAACAGGTTTTCAGGCGATTGCATTAATCATACGGTATAGCAGTTGAGGAAAGAAAAGCGGTGTGGTATACTGGGACAAAGGTTGTTCAGAAGGAAATGAGGAAAATGGATTGTATTAGCGTAAGTTATAAAAAAGCGCCTCTTTCTATTCGGCAGAAATTTGCTTTTTCTGTGGAAGAACAGAGGTGTTTTTTATTGAAATTACAGCAGGACAGGAAAATAGAAGGCGGGGTTATCGTTTCGACCTGTAACCGCAGTGAAATCTATGTGACAGGCGGAGAGGATAGTTTTTATATGTTAGAACAGGCCTTGGCAGAAGAGAAGGGACTTACTACAGAAAATATCAAAGAGCACTGCCTGTATTATAGCGGAAAGAAAGCAGTGCTGCATTTGTACAGGGTTGTATGTGGGTTAGATTCTATGATAATTGGCGAGGATGAAATTCTTCATCAGGTAAAAGAAGCCTATCAGAATGCTGCTGGGAATCACTTGGTAAATGGGGAACTCCATATGGTTTTTCAAGGGGCCTTTCACTGTGCAAAGCAGTCCAAATCGTCTACCAGACTGTCAACAACTCCGGTATCTTTCGGTACACTGGCGGCAAATGAAATTGCAGATTATCTGGAAGAAAGAAGGTCTGTCATGAAGAAGGATGACAGGCATGAAGCGGCAGGGCAGGAAAAAGAATCTGGCAGGGTTTTGGTAATTGGCGCCACGGGAAAGATTGGCTCGATTGTGGCAAAGGATTTGCTGGCAAAAGGAATTTCCGTAGTTGGCATACAGAGGAGGAAACACCAGAGAGATGAGCTTATATCTTTCGGGTGTCAGAGAGAGGGAATGACATTTATAGATTATGAAAAGAGATATCACATTTTGCCTGATGTGGATGTCATTGTAAGCGCTACGACAAGTCCGCATTATACTATGACAAAAGGAGAATATGAGAAATGGAATTATGGAAAGGGACATCTTTTTATTGACCTCGCAGTGCCCTGTGACATTGACAGGGAGATTGCAGAGATAGAAGGAGTTACCTTATATAATATTGATTATTTTAAATTGCGGGTAGAGCAAAATTATTATATTAAGCGCAGTGAGGCGGATAAGGCAGAGGAGATTTTGAAAATATGCGTAGAGGAGGTTATGAAAAATCTCTACGTGAAACAGTTCTATGAGCGAAATACAAAGCAGCGTGAGGAATGGTTTCCGAAAATGGTCTATTACCTAAAAGAGATATTGGACAGTGATGAGTTCCTGCGCGTATTGGAAAAAATAGAAAGTGTGTAAAGTTTGAAAGTTTCTTTCAAACTATATATTAATGCTTTCCCGATTTTTGAAAAGTATCCCAAATTGAGAAAGACGGGGGATAGAAAGGAAGGTTTCCTAAGGCAATGCGAATGTATGATTTGCAGGAAAGAACCGTGCCAAAGAAATTCAAAATCATTTCAAGATGAATGCGGAAGCAGCGTTCTTCCCATCGTTCGTCTGTACTGCAAAGCGGCATGATTGAAAAAGTGATATAGAAAAGGGGCTCAGGATGTCATATTTTCCATTTATAATAGATATTAAGGATAAAAAGTGCATGGTGGCCGGCGGTGGAAAGATTGCCTGCCATAAAGTAAAGATTTTACTGGGATTTGGTGTGAAGCTTTTTGTGGTCGCACCTTCTTTTGATGCAGATTTTAAGAACCTGAAGTATGAGGAAGGACAGATTTGTTTCCAAAAGAGACGTTTTTTAGACAGTGATATAGAGGAAATGGATTTTGCAGTTGCGGCGACTGGAAATGAAGAACTGGATTTTCACATTTCAAAGTTGTGTCAGGAAAAGGGAGTATTGGTCAATGTGGTTGACAGAAAGGAATGGTGTACTTTCATTTTTCCGGCATTGCTGCAGGAAGAGGATTTGCTGGTAGCGGTTTCTTCTGGTGGGAAAAGCCCTGCTGCAGCGGCTTTTCTAAAAGAAAAGTTAAGAAAAGCGATTCCTGCATATTATGGTGGGTTGGTAAAAAAATTAGGAGAATACAGGGACTATATTACCGAAAGGGTTGGGACAGCAAAGGAGAGAAAACGTGTATTTTATCAGCTTTTGGATTATGGGGACAGCCATGAAGGAGAACTTCCGGAAAGTGAAGTCAGGCGTATCGTTATGGAAAGTGTGAAAGAAATGAAGATTTCCCAGGGCATGAAAAGACCATGCCAAGGAAAATCTAAGTCATTTCTAAAAAGAACGCAGAATCAGCGTTCTTCGTTGATTGATTTGTGTAAGCCAAACAAAGTTTGGCTTTGCGAAGCCGGTATGTCTGAAAGTGCAGAAATACAAAAGTGCGATATGGTTAAGGAAATACGGATTGGAACCAGAGGAAGTGAGCTGGCGCTGGTACAGGCAAATCAGGTGGCGGCCGCTTTGCATGAGAGATTTCCTGATATTTTGACAGAGACAGTAGTTTTGAGGACAAAGGGGGATAAGATACTGGATAAACCGCTTTTTGCCTTTGGGGGGAAGGGCGTTTTTGTAGAGGAGATTGAGAAGGCACTGACAGAGGGCAGTATTGATATTGCTGTCCATAGTGCAAAAGATATGCCGATGGAGCTTGGAGATTCTCTGGTGATTGCCGGGGTTCTAAAAAGAGCAGATGCAAGGGATGTTTTGGTGGTGCAAAAGGAGAGTGAAATAGCAGAATGGTTATACCAGCAGAAAGATTTAGCCGCAGAGGAAAAAAAATATATGAAAAAATCCTTTGTGATAGGAACTGGGAGTCTGCGAAGGCAGTTTCAGTTTAAAAAGTGTTACCCGGAGTGTGTTTGCAAAAATATCCGGGGAAATGTGACAACCAGACTGAAAAAGCTTCGTTCCGGGGAATATGATGGAGTGATTTTGGCAGCGGCAGGCTTAGAAAGACTTGGGCTTTTGGAAGAGGGAGATTTGGAATACCGTTTTTTTACAAAGGAGGAAATGCTGCCAGCAGGAGGTCAGGGAATTATTGCTGTAGAAGGGCGGGCGGATGACAGGATTACAGAGATGATACGGGAGATATCCGACGAGAAGACATATCAGGAACTGCTTTTGGAAAGAAGGCTCTTGGAAATAGTAGATGCCGGATGCCATGAAGCAGTAGGTGTTATGGCAGAATGGATGGATGGATTTGTTTCTTCCGGTGGAGACAGTATGAATCCAAGTGTGAGAATTCGACTTTTGATGGATAGGGAAAGCATGGAAACAAAACTGGATGAAACGGTAGAGGCAGAAAAGGCAATGGAATTTGTTGAAGAATGGGGAGGGAGGCTGACAATTGGGAAAAGTATATCTGGTGGGAGCAGGTCCTGGTGATGTGGGGCTGATAACAGTAAAGGGATTAGAAAAATTGCGGGAATGTGATGCAGTTGTATACGACAGGCTGGCATCGGACGAATTTCTTTCCTGTGTCCGGTCAGACTGTGAGAAGATTTATGTGGGCAAGCAGGCGGGAAGCCATTCTAAGAAGCAGGAGGAGATTAACGGGATTCTTATAGAGTGTGCACAAAGGAATCCGGTTACAGTCCGGCTAAAAGGCGGAGATTCCTTTGTATTTGGAAGAGGGGGAGAAGAAATTGAAGCTCTGGAAAAGGAGGGAATCCCCTATGAAGTGATTCCTGGGATTACTTCGGCAGTAGCAGTACCGGAATGTGCAGGAATTCCTGTTACCCACCGTGGTATTAGCCGAAGCTTTCATGTCATAACAGGGCATACAAGGGATTCTCTTGGATATCCTGATTATGATTATCAGACGCTTGCAAAACTGGAGGGGACGCTTATTTTTTTGATGGGGCTTTCTAATCTTGGGGAGATTGCCAGAGAATTAATTAAAGCCGGCAGGGAAGAAACGACCCCGGCGGCAGTGATTGCAAATGGAACGACGATACGGCAGCAGGAGGTTCGGGGAACGCTGGCAGAGATTGCAAAAAAGGCGGAAGAATCAGCTGTTCCATCTCCGGCAGTCATTGTGATTGGGAAAATAGCAGACAGAAATTACCGAAATGTAAAGCAGTTATCCTCTAAAGCCGGTATTGTAGCAACGAAAGCCCTGCAAAAAAAGTTGAAGCAGGGTTTTGAAAGGATGGGGATGGAGACAGTATCGCTATGCGAAATGGAAATCGTGAAGACAGAGCAGATAAAAAGACTGCAGGAGGAACTTCTCCGTCTTGAGGCATACCAGTGGATTCTTTTTACAAGCCAGAATGGAGTGAGGTTATTTTTTGAGGAATTAAGAGCGTGCAATATTGATATCAGAAAACTTGGGAAGGTCAAATTTGCTGTACTTGGAAGTGGTACGGAGGAAAGACTTAGGCAGTATGGAATTCAGGCTGATTTTATCCCTTCCAGATATACTGTGGAGGGGCTGGCGCAGGAGTTTGCAGAGCAGGCAGGAAGAGGTGAAAAAGTATTAATCGTGCGGGCTGTACAGGGCAGTAAGCGGTTGACAGAAATTTTTAGCAGGTGTCAGATTGCATTTTTAGATTTAAAGATTTATGATGTAGCAGGCAGGCTGGCGGAGTCGATTGACTTGTTGCATGCTTTGGATTATCTTGTATTTGTCAGTGCATCGGGTGTGCAGGCATTTTTTGACCGGATTTTGGAAAAAGGGATGTCTATACCGAAAGGGGTTAAAATAGTATGTATTGGCAGGATTACAGAGCAAAAGCTTGCCGAATGTTACAGGCAGGCAGATATTGTGGCAGCGGTAAATGATGTAGATGGAGTGTTAAAGGCAGTAGAGGAATATAGGGAGGAAAAGAGATATGGTGCGCATGAGAAGGCTGCGGGTAAATGAGGCAGTGAGAAATCTTGTCAGGGAAACGAATGTTTGTAAAACGGATTTGGTATATCCGGTCTTTATTATAGAAGGGGAGAATAAGAAGATTCCGGTAGAATCCATGCCGGGAATTTACCAGTATTCGATTGACTGTTTTGAGGAGGAGTTAGAACGGATTCTTAAGGCAGGAATACAGGCTGTTTTGATTTTTGGAATTCCGGCACATAAGGATGAGCAGGGAAGCGAGGCGTATAATGAGGAAGGCATTACCCAGCGTGCGATTCGTTTTATTAAGAGGAAAGCACCACACCTTCTGGTGATTGCAGATGTCTGTCTTTGTGAGTATACTTCACATGGGCATTGCGGGCTGGTTTGCGGCCATGAAATCCTGAATGATGAAACATTGCCCCTTCTTGGAAAAATGTCGCTTAGCCTTGCCAATGCTGGAGCGGATGTGATAGCACCATCCGATATGATGGATGGAAGAGTTGGATATATCCGCGGTGTGCTGGATGAAAATGGATTTAAAAATACAATTCTTATGGCATATAGTGCCAAGTTTGCTTCCGGGTATTATTCACCGTTTAGGGAGGCGGCAGATTCTGCGCCTGCCTTTGGAGACCGCCGGACCTATCAGATGGATGTGGCAAATGGAAAAGAGGCGGTTAGGGAATGTGAAAATGATATTGCGGAAGGTGCAGATATTATTATGGTAAAGCCTGCACTTGCTTATCTGGATGTGGTGAAGGAAGTGTCTAAACGTTCAAATTATCCGGTTGCAGTTTACAATGTCAGCGGAGAGTATTCTATGGTAAAGGCGGCGGCACAGAACGGATGGATTGATGAAAAGCGTATCGTTATGGAAAATATTATTGCAATGAAACGGGCGGGCGCCAAAATAATTATTACGTACCATGCGCTTGCTATTGCAGGATGGCTGGATGAAAGTGTGTAAGAAATGAGGATTTCCTAAGACACGAAAAGACCGTGCCAAAGAAAATCGAAATTATTTCTAATGATATTGTTTATGCCAGCAAAGCTGGCGTGTTAAAGGTGGTGTCAAAATGAGGAAAGTTAATAATAAATCAGATAGATTATTTGAAGAATCCAAAAAATATATGCCGGGCGGTGTTAACAGCCCGGTTCGGGCATTTTATGCAGTACACAGGAATCCGGTATTTATTGATTCGGCAAAAGGCTCTAAAATTTATGATGTAGACGGAAATGAATACCTGGATTATGTATGTTCCTGGGGACCTGGAATACTTGGACATGCAAGGGTGGAAGTAATCGAGGCGGTGCAAAAGGCATGTGAAAAGGGACTTACCTTTGGAGCGCCTACAGAGAATGAGTATATTTTGGCGGAGCTGGTGCAGGGGCTTATGCCTTCTATGGAAATGCTCCGTCTAGTAAATTCCGGTACGGAAGCAGTAATGAGCGCTATCCGGGCAGCAAGAGGATATACAGGACGGGATAAAATCATAAAGTTCCGCGGCTGTTACCACGGGCATTCCGATGGACTTTTGGTGAAAGCTGGTTCTGGGGCATTGACACAGTCTGTGCCTGACAGCCTTGGCGTGCCAAAGGATTATACAAAAAATACATTGGTAGCAGAATATAATGATTTACAGTCCGTAGAAAGGCTGTTTGAAGAATGTGATGGGGAGATTGCTGCTATTATTGCAGAACCGGTTGCAGCGAATATGGGAGTTGTCCTTCCAAAGGAAGGATTTTTAAAGGGGCTGCGGCAAATTGCTGACAAATACGGGTCACTTTTAATCTTTGATGAGGTGATTACCGGATTTCGGCTTGCACCAGGCGGTGCGCAGGAATATTTTGGAGTGACACCGGATATAACGGCGCTTGGAAAAATTATTGGTGGTGGAATGCCGATGGCAGCCTACGGCGGAAAAAGGGAAATTATGGAGATGGTTGCACCACTTGGAGGTGTCTATCAGGCTGGGACGCTTTCTGGAAATCCGGTTGCTGCTGCGGCGGGAATTGCAACACTGCGGATTTTAAAAGAGCAGCCGGATATTTATGCAAAGATAGGGGAGCAGACGAAAAAGCTGGCAGATACCGCAAAGAAATGTATGGGGGACAAGGTGCGAGTCAATCAGATTGAGTCTTTGATGAGTATTTTCTTCTGCGAGGGAGAGGTTGTGGATTATGAAAGTGCGGCTGCTTCGGATACGGAGCAGTATGCAAAGTATTTTAATTATATGTTTGAGCAGGGGATTTACCTGGCGCCTTCGCAGTTTGAGGCGATGTTTATTTCCTTTGCGCATTCGGATGAGGATATTGAAAGGACTTGTAAGGCGATGGAAAGGTTCTAGTGTACTGACACGTTTATATTTAGCTAAACTTCCTTGCCTATTTTCCTGATAGCACTATTCCCCAAGCCACAGCGTAGCCCGCTACTCCTGCGTTTGTGAAACAGCACTCTCAGAAAAATATTCTGCGTCAAACTATCCAAAACTTAATTTTCATTGTACTAGTTTCATATTTTTTTATTTAAAGCAATATCAAAAATTTTGTCAGAATTTACAATAAACATACTTTACAAATAGGTAAATAGGTGTTATAATCAGAAACATCAAAAAGCCAATATATGGTGTAATAGAGAAATTGCGGGCGTATCCGCAGAAAGAGGTGTTCGTATGGCAAAGAAATCATATGCAGAGAGAAATTTAAAATTTGAAACATTACAGTTACATGTAGGACAGGAACAGGCAGACCCGGTTACAGATGCGAGGGCGGTACCGATTTACCAGACATCTTCCTATGTTTTTCATAATAGCGAGCATGCAGCGGCGCGGTTCGGGCTGAGCGATGCTGGAAATATTTATGGAAGGCTGACGAATCCGACAGAGGATGTATTTGAACAAAGAATTGCAGCATTGGAAGGAGGCGTTGCCGCTCTTGCAGTAGCTTCCGGTGCGGCAGCGATTACATATACATTCCAGAATCTGGCACAAAATGGAGACCATATTGTTTCGGCTAAAAATATTTATGGTGGAACATATAATCTGCTGGCACATACGCTGCCACAGTATGGAATTACAACGACTTTTGTAAATCCTTTCGATTATAAGGAATTAGAGAATGCCATTCAGGAAAATACAAAGGCAGTTTTCATTGAAACACTTGGAAATCCTAACTCAGATGTGGTTGATATTGAAAAGGTTGCAGAAATTGCCCATGCGCATAAGATTCCTCTTGTAATTGACAATACATTTGCCACCCCTTATTTAGTTCGTCCAATTGAATATGGAGCAGACATCGTGGTGCATTCTGCCACAAAGTTTATCGGTGGCCATGGAACTACAATTGGCGGTGTCATTGTGGACAGTGGTAAATTTGACTGGGAAGCAAGTGGCAGGTTCCCTTCTCTGACCGATCCAAATCCAAGTTATCATGGCATTAGCTTTACGAAAGCAGTAGGAGCAGCGGCATTTGTTACAAAAATACGTGCAATCCTGTTACGTGATACTGGTGCAACACTTTCTCCGTTCCATGCTTTCTTTTTCCTGCAGGGATTGGAAACCTTATCCCTCCGCGTAGAGCGTCATGTGGAAAATGCGTTAAAAGTAGTAGAGTATCTGAACAATCATCCACAGGTTGAGGCGGTACACCATCCTTCCATATCTGAGGATGCCAGCCAGCAGGCACTTTATCAGAAATATTTTCCAAATGGCGGTGGTTCTATCTTTACATTTGAGATTAAGGGAGATGATAAGAAGGCAAAAGACTTTATTGATAATCTGGAATTATTTTCACTTCTTGCAAATGTGGCAGATGTGAAGTCCTTAGTGATTCATCCGGCATCAACGACACATTCACAACTGAATGAAGAGGAGCTTTTAGATCAGGGAATTAAGCCAAATACCATTCGTCTTTCTATTGGTACGGAAAACATTGATGACATTATCGAAGATTTGGACGAGGCATTTCGGGCTGTCCAGTAAATAGCAGAGAACAAAAATTTTCGAATTTACCTAAAGTGTGAATGACAATGGAAATTTTATAAAAAATTGAGTATACTGTTACTATTCACAGTTAATTTTATGATGTCAGGGTCAAAAGACTCATTTTTGTATATACTTCGTAAATTTGCACAAAAGAAAAAGATAACTAAGAAAGCAGAATAATAATTTT
>CANRVD010000053.1 GCA_947643145.1 uncultured bacterium
AAGGAAAATACTGTGAAAAATTGCATTGGTATGCCAATTTTTCACAGGGCTATTTGTGCCGAGAACGTCACAAATAAGCCTTTATCCGACAAGAGAAACTGCATTCGCAGATTTCTCTTGCGGTTCCTCGAAAAAACGTTCTCGGAATGGAGGATATTATGAGTATTTTATTTATTAACGGCAGTCCAAACAAGAATGGTAACACGGCGGGATTAGCAAAGGAATTATTAGCGGGGAAGGAGTATGATACCCTGCATCTGGTGGATTACAAAATATATTCCTACGGACAGGAGTATGCGGATGACCAGTTTATGGAAGTGGTTGGAAAAATGAAAGAGGCGAATGTTGTAGTTCTTGGTTCTCCGCTTTACTGGCACAGTATGAGTGGTGCGGTAAGGAATCTGTTAGACCGTTCCTATGGTGTGGTGTCAGAGGGAACATTCCGGGGAAAGAAACTGTTTTTTGTATTTCAGGGAGCCTCTCCGACAAAAGAGCAGCTTGCAGCCGGCGATTATACAGCAGGAAGATATGCAGGGCTTTATGGGTTTGATTATCAGGGAATGGCAACCAATAAAAAAGAGGCACAGAAACTTTCCGGAAAATTATAAGGAGTTATCAGGAATATTTAAGATTTGGAAAACAAAATGAATATTGAGATAGGAGAGATGTAAAATGAGTAATCAACTATATGTAAAACTGAATAACGGGGTGGAAATGCCAATGGCAGGAATCGGCACATTTTTGTTAAGCCCGCAGGAGGCAGAGGCTTCCTGCATAAGCGCATTGCAGGATGGGTATCGGTTGATTGATACGGCAAATGCCTATGTCAATGAAAAAGCAGTAGGACGTGCCATGAAAAAATCAGGAATTGCAAGAGAAGAGATATTTTTAGAAACAAAATTGTGGCCGTCTTTCTATAATGATGTGGATGCGGTAGAAAAAACATTGCAGCGTCTGGATACCGATACGATTGACCTTTTGCTGATCCATCAGCCTGCCGGAAATTATATTGCAGGATACCGGCTGATGGAACAGGCATACAAGGCAGGAAAAGTAAGGGCAATCGGTCTTTCTAATTTTAATGAGGAACAGATTCGGGAAATTTTGAGTGTCTGTGAGGTCAGGCCGGCAGTCCTGCAGACAGAAATCCATCCATACTCACAGGAAAAGGGATTAAAGGAATTTTTGTCAAAAGAGGATATTGTGATTCAGGCATGGTATCCTTTGGGACATGGTGATGCAGCACTGTTGCAGGAACCGTTCTTTGCTAAACTGGCTGAAAAGTATGGAAAAAGCAATGCACAGATTATCCTGCGCTGGCACATACAGGCAGGCAATGTGGTGATTCCGGGTTCAAAAAATCCGGAGCATATCCGTGCGAATTTTGACTTGTTTGATTTTGAGCTGACAGCAGAGGAAATGCAGGAGATACAGAAATTGAATAAAGATAAAAGATATTATACCAGTACACCGGAACTGTTAAAGAGCTATGCAGAGATGGTGCCGCCAGTGGAAGCGTGAAGGAAATTGATGGCTCGTAAAAACCTCACCAATCAATTTCTCGCAGCGTGCCGTAAACGACACGTTGCTCTCTTCACACCAAAGAACGCTAAAACAGCGTTCTTCGCAATAAATGACGTAAAAATTTTTTTAAGACGTATACAGGAAGGAGGCCGGAAGATGGATGGAAAGAAAGCGGTATGGTGCTTTGTCTTGTTTGTCCTGGTCATCAGTGTAACTGCCTGCAGTAGAAGAATCCCGGAACAGGTGGGGAAAACGGGTATTTCTGATAAAGATGATGGGAATGCAGTGACTGTTTCAGAAAATATACCAGATGCATTGGAGCAGATACCGGATGAATACAAGAAACCGGCACAGGTTCAGGGACGTATCGAACGGCTGGATTACAAGACGTATGAATCCTTTTCCTATGCAGAAAAATCGAAACAACTTGATAAGACGGCATATGTTTATCTTCCGGCTGATTATGATAAGGGGCAGCAGTACAACATTTTTTATCTGATGCATGGTGGATGGAGCAATGAAACGACATGGCTTGGAACACCGGAGCATCCCACAGAGTTCAAGAACATACTGGACCATGCAATTGCCGATGGGAAGATACAGCCCTTGATTATTGTGTGTCCGACTTACAATAATACCAGTGGTGAGGATAGTGCAGATTATAGTCTGGCATTGCAGCTTACAGATCAGTACCATCAGGAGCTGGCGGGAGATTTAATTCCTGCCGTAGAGAGCAAATACAGCACTTTTGCAGAGGATACAACGGAAGATGGAATAAAGAAGTCCAGAGACCACCGGGGCTTTGGCGGTTTTTCTATGGGTTCAGTGACAACGTGGCATACGTTTCAGTATTGTCTGGATTATTTTCGGTATTTCATGCCAATGAGTGGAAATTTGAGTACCGATGGAGAATATATGGCAGATATGGTCAGAAAATCCGGGCATGATGCCGGTGATTTCTTTATTTATGCCATGTCGGGGACGGATGATTTTGCATATTCCGCTTTCAAAAGCCAGATTGAGGCAATGGCAGCGGTATCAGACAGAACTTTTGTTATGGCAGATAATGAAAAAGACGGAAATCTTGCTTTCAGGGAACAGGAGGGTGGTGTGCATGACGGCAATTATGCCAGCCTGTATACTTATAACGGCCTTATGTGGTTTTGGAATGAGGGAAACAAACAGGGAGAAACGGTTTCTGAAAACGCATATTTTACAGAGGATTCTACAGTAGGAGAAGTGTTGGCAGATTCTGCCTTTGGGGATTTTGGACGGCTGCTTTTTCCGGCAGACCGTTCTGTGCCGGAAAATGCAACCTTATCGGAAGTTTCATCTGAGAATGTGTATGTCTGGTATTCAGGTATTCAGCCGAAAAAGACTGTGGAAATTGTCAATTTCCTGAAAACAAGGGCAGAGTCCGGAGAGCAGATTTTTTTCCCGATTTATTCGGACAAAGAAATACAGGCAGATGCATCGAAAGCAGATACCGGATTGTTTTACTTTGGCGGCAGGAAGGGCAATCCGTTTGCCATTATGAATGCCGGAGGCGGTTTTATGTATGTCGGTGCCATGCACGACAGTTTTCCCCATGCATTGGAGGTAAGCAAAAAGGGGTATAACGCCTTTGCTTTAATCTATCGGCCGGATGAGGCATATGAAGATTTGGCGAGAGCAGTTACCTATCTGTATGACCATGCGAAAGAGCTTGAAATACAGGCAGACGGATATTCCCTTTGGGGAGGCTCTGCCGGGGCAAGGATGGCGGCTGTTCTGGGAAACCGGGATTACCTGCAGGAATTGACAGGCAGGAAAGATATTCCGCAGGCATCTGCGGTGATTATGCAGTATACCGGCTATGCAGACACATCAAGTGCTGATGCGCCTACCTATGCGTGCGTGGGAACCAGTGATGGAATTGCATCAGCGGATACCATGAAAAGCAGGCTGGAAAAACTGGATAACATGGGGATTCCTACAGAGTTTCATAGTTATAAAGGATTGCCGCATGGGTTTGGAATCGGAACAGGAACGGTGGCAGAAGGATGGCTGGATGATGCCGTTCGGTTTTGGGAGAGATTGGAGGGAACGAAATGAAGCGTTATAAAAAACAAACTGCGGTCTTTGTTATGTTTACTCTGTTTTGTGCGTTGCTTCTTTGTTTTTACCTTCCTGCACATGCAAAACAGAATGTTAAAATAAGCCGGAAAAAGGTGGTGCTTGCCACTGGAAAAAGTAAAAAGCTGAAATTGGACGGAGTAAAAAAGAAAAATAAAATCTGTTGGAAAAGCTCAGATAAGAAAGTGGTTTCTGTCAGCAGAAATGGAAAAATCAAGGCAAGGAGAAACGGCAGTGCAGTAGTGACGGCAAGTTATCAGAATAAAAAATATAAATGTAAGGTTCTGGTGGTTCCTAAAGCAGCAAAACAGGCATCGAAGGAGATTACACCGGGAACGTCCTATTACCGGGGATTTTTGGTGGATAATGTATATCACTCCGGAAAGAATGGGGAGATCCATTATAATGTATACTTTCCGGATTCCTATGATGGGAAAAAGAAGATGGCATTATATGTTACCCTGCCAGGCTATCAGGGGTTGTATTTTCAGGGAGTGGCAGAGAATATCAAGACGGAGGATTTTGGATTTGAGGCACAGAAATATAATCCTGACATGGTAATCCTGGCACCGCAGTTGGATGATTGGGGAGAAAAGTCGGCAAACCAGACGATTGCACTGGTGGAGTATTTTCTCAGCCATTACCAGATTGATGCCTCTAAAGTTTATATCAATGGCTATTCCGGAGGCGGGGAGACCTTGTCGCTGGTACTGGAAAAACGGCCGGAACTCTTTACAAGGGCATTGATGTGCAGTTCCCAGTGGGATGGAGAGTATGAGCCGGTTGTAAAGGCAAAGACTCCGGTTTATTTCGTCATTGGAGAAAATGATGAATATTATTCGTCAAAACCATTTAAGGACGCTTACCAGAAACTTTATAACCTGTACCGGAAACAGGGCTTATGTGAAACGCAGATAGAAAAATTACTGGTATTGGATGTGAAGGACAGCAGTTATTTTCAGGGAACGGGCATTGCTTATCAGCATGGCGGAGGGTATCTGTTCTGCAGGGATAAAAATATTATGGGTTGGCTGTTTAAGGAATAAGAGGAAATATAAGAAAGGCAGGTCATTAGAATGAAAGTATTGATGATTAACGGAGGACCGCATCCGGAAGGATGTACTTGTACTGCTTTGAAAGAAGTGGCAACTACGCTTGGTAAGGAGGGAATTGATTCTGAAATTGTATGGATTGGAAATAAACCGGTGGGAGGCTGTATTGCCTGCAAGAGCTGTGTGGAAAAGGGGCAGTGCGTGTTTGATGATATTGTCAATGAGGTCAGAAGCAAGGCATATGAGGCAGACGGATTCATTTTCGGGACGCCGGTTCACTATGGGGCAGCTTCCGGTAACATGACCGCTTTTATGGATCGGTTGTTTTATTCCGAACTGTGTGGCAATGCAAACAAGGCATTTTATATGAAACCGGCAGCCTCTGTGATTTCCGCAAGGAGAGCAGGGACTACGGCAGCCTTTGACCAGCTCAATAAATATTTTACAATTCAGGAAATGCCGGTGGTATCTTCAAGGTACTGGAATATGGTTCATGGAGCATCGCCGGAAGATGTAAAGCAGGACTTGGAAGGACTTTATACCATGCGTGTGCTTGGCAGGAATATGGCATATATGTTGAAATGCAGAGAGGCGGCGGCTCAGGCGGGGGTATCCCTTCCGGAACAGGAACCTGCTATTTTTACGAACTTTATCCGCTGATGGAGGGCAGTCTATGAAAACCAGACAGGTTATAAAGATTGGGATTGATATTAGCATGACGGTCTTACTGTTTATTCTGATGGCATTCCATTATGTGGGGTTACAGTGGCATGAGGTAACAGGCGCTGTCATGTTGATATTGTTTATTCTGCACCATACCTTAAATGGGAACTGGTACAGGGCATTGGGGAAGGGAAAATATTCCTCTGGTAGAGTACTGCTCACGATTGTGGATGCGGTATTGCTTATTGACATGTTTCTGCTGATGTTTAGCGGAATTTCTATGTCTCGTTATGTGTTCCGCTTTTTGGATATTCCGGTCAGTAAAGCATGGGCGAGGGGGATGCACATGACGGCATCCTATGCCGGATTTTTGCTGATGGGTTTCCATATTGGGCTTCATTATGGCATGGTTGTGGGAATGATAAAAAAGGTGCGAAGTTTTGCCAAGCTCGAAAACACCTCGCTATGCAAAACTACAATCGCACCTAAGAAGAACGCAAAATCAGCGTTCTTCACATTGAAAAAGCGAGAAGTTCCACATGGGTTAAAAAAGTGCAAGCCTGGCGGCTTGCCAGTCTGCACATGGACTTTGCGTGTTTTGGCATTCCTGATTGCCGGATATGGTGTATATGCGTTGTTTACACGGAAGTTTGTTGATTATATCTCCCAAAGGGTGATGTTTGCATTTTTTGACTATGAGGAACCAGTGCTTTCTTTTGTTTTGGACTATGCAGCCATCATGGGACTGATGATTTTTATATCTTATTATTTGCAGCGTTTTCTGCAATGGATAAGAAAAACAGTTCCTAAGAAGAAAGAAAATATCAATTAGCAGGAGGGGAATCGGATGAAAAAGAAAAGGTTCATTATAATTGCGGTGGCAGTTTTACTGGTAATTGCAGCAGCCGTCATTTGTTTCAAGATGTTTGGAGGTTCTCACACGGGAATTGATAACAATCCGGAGTCAAAACTCAGTAATGACAGCAAGGTGCTGGTCGCTTATTTTTCATGGTCCGGAAATGGGCAGCAGATGGCAAGATGGATTTCGGAGGAAACAGGCGGAGACCTGTTCCGTATTGTACCGGCAGAACCCTATGGGAAAGATTTTGATTCCTGTGCAGACCGGGCAAAAAATGAACTGGATAATGGCATCCGTCCGGAGCTTTCAGAACATATAGAGAAACAGGCGATGGAACAGTACAATGTCATTTACATAGGTTTTCCGGTATGGTGGTATGACCTGCCTATGCCGGTCTGGAGTTTTCTTGAGGAATATGATTTGTCAGGGAAAACAGTAATTCCGTTCTTTTCCCATAATGGAAGTTCTAACGGGGCGGGAAGTGTCAGCAGGATTTCTGAATTGGCAAAAGGAGCAAAGGTTTTAACGGAAGATGCACTGTCCATTCCCGGCAGAAGTGTTTCCGGTTCTGAGAAAGAAGTAAAAGAATGGGCAGCAGAGAGATTAAAGGAGAATCAGTAATTAGCAGGAAAGGAAGGTTGAAAAATGATTCTAAGCCAGCAAAAAACGCTGACTAATAATCATTATAATTTCAACCCAGAAAAACGCAAAGGCAGCGTTTTTCATCACTATTTGAGCCGCCAAAGGCGGCATGGAGGATTATTGCGATGAAACAGAACAAATTATTTAAGAAACTGTGGGTTTTTATGCTTGTCCTGTCGTTTTTGGCGACACGATTCGCCACGGTGCAGGCGGCAGCAAAAACAAATAAGGAAACCATATCGTTAAATAAATCAGTGTACACTCTGAAAAAGGGGAAAACGGTAAAATTAAAAGCGGTATTAAACAAAGCTGCAAAACGGAAGGGTGTGAAATGGAGCAGCAGTAACCGCAAAGTGGCAACCGTGTCTAAAAATGGAAAAGTTACAGCAAAAAGAAAAGGCAAGGCGGCCATCACTGCGACGGTAAAAGGAACCTCGGTCAAGGCACGATGCAAAATCACGGTGGGAACACCAGTAAGCAAGGTGACATTAAACAGAAAGTCACTTACCCTGAAAACAGGACAGAGTTTTTCCCTAAAAACAAGTATTTCCCCGAAAAAGGCATCTGTCAAAAAAGTGAATTATAAGAGCAGTAACAAAAGGGTGGCATCTGTGAGTAAGAAGGGTGTGATTCAAGCGGTTTCTGCCGGTACTGTTAAGATTACAGCGACAGCGGCAGATGGTTCCGGGAAAAGGGCAGTCTGCACGGTAAAGGTAGAAGAACCGGAAACTGCAAATGAGACAACAAAACCGGAGGAAACAAATAAGCCGGAGGAAACAAATAAGCCGGAGGAGACAGCAAAACCGGAAGATACGAATAAACCAGAGGAAACGGCAAAGCCGCAGGGCGGAAAACTCTTAGTAGCATATTTTTCATGGAGCGGTACCAGTGAGAGGATTGCAAAGAACATTATCACGCAAACCGGAGCGGATTCTTTCCGGATTGAGAGGGAAACACCATACAGTGATGATTATAATACCGTGGCATATGGGGAGGCAAAGAATGAGGCAGATAGTAATGCCCGCCCACCGTTAAAGAATCCGCTGGAATCAGTGGCAGCCTACGACAAAATCGTACTCTGTTATCCGATTTGGTGGCATACGGCACCGATGACAGTAGGAACCTTTCTGGAAACCTATGATTTGACAGGAAAGACGATTTATCCAATATCCCAGTCAGCATCTATGGATGTATCCCAGTATAATCAATCTGTGGAATTTATTAAAGAATGTGCAAAAGGGGCAGTGGTTGATGACGGCCTGTTTACAAAAGATAATGCAGTTATTCAGTCTTACATTGCAGAAACAGTTTTGCCGGTAAAACAGCCGGCAGAACAAAATCCGTCTTCCGTCAGCCATATTGTTTCCTATGCGGATGTGCCTCTGCTTTCTCTGAATAATGGCGTACAGATACCACAATTAGGACTTGGGACGCAGATTCAGAGACTGGAGGGAAATGGAGCCTCGGAAGAATTAAACGAAACATCCAGACAGGCCGTTGTTGCAGCGCTTCAATCCGGATATCGCCACCTCGATACGGCACATGGATACTACAATGAGCGTGGTGTGGGGCAGGGGATTATTGACAGTGGTGTTCCACGGGAAGAAATCTGGCTCACAAGCAAACTTTGGCCGTCCGAATATGGGGAAGGCGTTACAATGGAGGCGATTGACGCCATGTTAAAGCGTCTGCAGGTAGATTATCTGGACTGTATTTATCTGCATCATCCTGTCGGGGATTATGTCGGGGCATGGAAAGATTTAGAGAAGGCATACCGTCAGGGAAAAGTCAGGGCACTTGGGATTAGCAATTTTGACAACTGGCCGGAAGCATTTCACGCCATCGTGGACGATATGGAAATCAAGCCGGCAATTCTTCAGATTGAGTGCCATCCGTTTGCACAAAGGAAGGAGACACGTGCACTGGCGGCACAATACGGGATGCAGATTGAGTGCTGGTACCCGCTCGGCCATGCGGATGAACGGCTGCTGAAGAATCCGGTGCTTACTGAAATAGCTGCGGCACATGGCAAAAGTGTTGTTCAGGTAATATTACGCTGGCATGTTCAGGAAGGCTTTTCTGTCATACCGGGTTCGACAAATCCAAGCCATATTCAGGAGAATATTGACATTTTTGATTTCAGCCTTTCTGCGGAGGAGATGGAGCAGATCAGGGCGCTCGATTCAGAGGACCGGTATTTCAATCTTCCATATGACCAGATGGGAAGTTTCTTTCCACTGATTGGAGAATAAATGTAGTGTTTTGAATTGCCAGGGATGGAAAGGCGGAAGGAGAAAAGGAATATGAAAGATTTTCAATTAAGAAATGATACTAAACTTTTATTTTGCAGTAATCCTGTAGAGGAACTGCGAAATCTGACAAAGGGGAAACGGGTTTTGTTTGCATATGGGGGAGGCTCTGTAAAAAAGAATGGCTGTTATGAAGATGTAAAGACTGCCGTTGCAGACAGCGGTGGAATGTTATACGATGCGGCTAATTCTTCCAGAGAGCGGTCGGTTATCCTGACAGGTATTCGTATGGCGAAAGAAAATCAGATTGAGATGGTAATTGGTGCGGGCGGAGCCAGTGTGATGGACTGTGCCAAATTGATTGCATTTGGTGTATATCATGCAGAAGATTTCTGGGATTATGTCAAAGGCACAAAAAATCCTTATGGATTGGATAAACTTCCGTTAGTGCTGATGCCTACTTATCCGTCCAGTGGTTCGGAATATGGTTTGGGGGCAGTGGCTGCTGATACGCCGAATGATGATTTTGGAACGGCTTATGGAATCGCCGCTGATTATGCTATTCTTGTACCGAAGTATTCTTTGTCACTTGGAGCAGAAATGACAGCGTATACAGGTCTGGTGACATTGGTTCAGCTTTCTGCATCCATTCTGGGCGATAAAAATCCGGTATCCTATGATGCAGGCATTTCTGTTATCCGCAATGTGTTAAAAGCTGTAAAACAGTTAAAGAAAAATCCGGATGATTTAGATGCAAGGGGAATTATATTATATGGAGCATCCATTTCCACTTCCGGAAGGCTTGGCATCGGAAAAGAGGAAAACTACAGTTATGATATTTATGAAGTGGAGTTTATACCGGAAGTTCTGTTTGGGGCGGCTTACCGAAAAAGTCTGACAACCTTGTTCCCACGCTTCCTGAAAGTAATGGCTTCCTACCATGAAGGGGATATCCGCAGGTATTTTGAAGATGCTTTTGGATATGAGGGAGATGTGGCAGAGTCGGCAGACAGAATGGTAAATTTGTTTCAGGATTTGGGTGTTGATATGTACTTTGACGGAGATGTGGATGAGGAACGTATCGCTCAGATTCCGATTGATTCTGTGCTGAAACAGGAAGAAACTATCCGTATGGTAAAAGAATGTATGCGCTAGAATCGGCAAAGAAGGTGGAAGGAGCAGTGTACATGATGAAAAATAAATGGTTGATGGTCTTTATAATGGTATTTCTTTTGTCTATGACAGCTTGTGGAAACAGTAATCAGGCAGAAGATGGGAAGAAAAATGCTACAGCAGAACAAAAGGATTCTGTTGCTTTAGAGAAAGAGTCTGGAAAAACTGTGCCAAAAGACGGGAAGGTACTGGTTGCTTATTTTGCTGTGGCAGAAAACAGCGATGTAGATGCGATATCGTCCGCCAGTGTATCAGACGTGAATGGGGAGAAAAAGGGAAGAATGACCGCATTGGCAGAGATGATTCAGGAGAAAACAGGAGGCGAACTTTTTTCTATCAAAACTTCGGTAAAATATCCGGGTGATGGTGGAAAACTAATTGAGTATGCACAGAAGGAACAGGATGATGATGCCAGACCGGAACTGACTTCCCATATTGATAATTTGGATGATTGCAGTGTGATTTTTATTGGCTTCCCTACATGGCTTGCGTACCACAATTTGATACAATGCACCCAAGCATGAGTTTGGGTGCAATTTTTAACGATAGGAATTTTTATGATTTTGCATTTCTAATTCTATACTTCAAATTCTCACATATCTAATTAATCGAAATACAGTAATTATAAATGAATCAAAACCACCTGTCATGCAGTTGGTTCTGATTGATTGCGAATTTTGGTGGATTTTTGCAGCAGACTGATTCCAGTTACAAAAATAATAAGCCCTATTGCCTGACCCTGCAGGATATTTGATAAGATCAGATCGCTGTCCGCATCCCATCCATAGATTGTGATCAGATTAGTAAAGAGAAGGGAAAAGGCAATCAGATTTTCTGCCCATGTATAACCACGGCGGATAGAGCCCAGAAGATTCATTTGGGACTTAGGCTTATCGGACGGTTCTTTTCTGGAATATATCTGAAATAACGGATAAATAAGCATCCGCAGTACCAGGATTGTTCCATTCAAAATATAAATGGAGTGTGAAAAGGTAAGAATCCGGTCCATTTTTATATATTGATATGTCCTGCCCATGGCGAAGATACCTATCAGTATAAGTACGATACTGGCGGCTTTGCAGGTATTTTTAAGATTGTCCTCGCTCCTCCCCCAAATCAGAAGTCCTATTTTTCCCGTCAGCAGCAATATATAGTAAACAGTGTTGGAAAAACGCCATAAACTGCCGCCAAAACCTACAGCCTGGATAAAATAAAACGCGGCCAGAACAATATCCGTAAGGCAGGAAAACGCTATCCCATAAAAAAAACGATTTTCTTTGATTTTTAGCTTTTTTATGTAATGCTCTATCGTTTGTTTCATCATAATTTCGTCTCTCCTATTATTATATGCCGGTCCGTCCTTTTTCAATAAACTTTTTCAGTCACGTATAAATTTTGCATTTTTCATGACCATTTTTGCAAATTCTTTTGTATCGTATGGAAATTCCCGCTTTATCCATTCGAGCATCATCCCGATTGCCCCGTTTACAGAATAAATGAGCTGGAATTCGTTATCCATGCCTAAATGATTGTTATTCGCAGACATATAATATTCTAGTATTGCATTTTTAAGGTTTTCAAAAAAAATATTGCTGTCTGAATCAATAAGCAGTACACGGAACTCGAAAGCATTCTCCCTGACATAATCAAAAAAACCTTCTAATTCGGCGGCCTTTACTATTTGGCTGTTATGCTCATTATTGCCATATACTTTTGGGATATTTGAGATCATTTCATTTTCAATTTCATGTAAAAGGTCTCCTACTTCTACATAATGTGCGTAAAAGGTTGAACGGTTCAGGTCCGCCTTCTCACAAATCTCTGTAATGGTAATCTTACTCAATGGTTTTGACTGTAACAATTCCAGCAGGACTTCCCGGAACACTTTTTTAGTCATCAGCGTCTTTCTTGATTCTTTCATGCAGTTTTTCTCCCTAAAATTTTTGGAAAACATCAAATTTATTGATTCTGTTGGTTTGCCATCAGATTTTGAAATACTGATTGTTGAAAAACCAACAAGATGTATGTTATAATTTTTTTTGACAAAAGTCAATATATAATTGGAGGTAATAAATCCCAGGGAATAAAACCTGCATTCATAATGTTACCGTTTTCCTTATTGTGCCGCAGAGCCTGTACCACGCAATTTTGAACTGTGTGTATGGGTTCTGCGGCACAATAAGGAAATAAGGCGGAGGATAACGATTCGTTGCTTTTGTATGTGGGAAAGGTGCGTATTCTTAAAATGGACAGAAAGAGGGATGGATATGGGCATAAGATATATTGTCACAGGAGCAGCGGATCATTTCGGAAGTACAGTTATCCGCTTATTACAGAATACGGACAGTGAAGTATATGGGCTTCTGCTTCCAGAAGAAAAGCCAGTGATTAAGGCCCCCAATATTCATTATGTCCATGGCGATGTGTGCAGGAAAGAAACACTATCCCCGCTTTTTGAAAATGCAGATGGGAAAACAGTGAAGGTCATCTATACAGCAGGGATTATCAGCATAGAGCGGGAAGTATCACCGCTCGTATATGAGGTCAACGTGAATGGAACAAAAAACATGATACATATATGCAGAGAAAAAGAGGTTGACAGGTTTGTCTACGTGAGTTCTGTCCATGCTATACCTGAAATGGCCTACCGTGAAACAATTTATGAGGCAGTTTTTTTTTTCGGCAGCTTCTGTAGTAGGCGGGTATGCAAAGACGAAGGCGGAGGCGACACAGAGTGTACTGGATGCTTCCCGGAAGGGGTTACAGGCAGTTATCGTACATCCCTCCGGTATTATCGGCCCGTATGATAAAGGGAATAACCATTTGGTACAGCTTGTCATAGAATACATGAATGGAAAGCTGCCTGTCTGTGTAAAGGGAGGATATGACTTTGTGGATGTGCGGGATGTAGCAGCAGGCTGTCTGCTTGCGGCTGAGAAGGGGAAACAGGGACAATGCTATATTTTGAGTGGGCATTATCTCTCTATTCAGGATATGCTTTCCTGTGCAGGGAAGTACTGCAACAAAAAAAGCTGCCGGCAATTCCTGTCTTTCTGGCAGAGTTTGCGGCTCCATGGATTGAATTATTTTCCCGGATATGCGGAAAACGGGCACTTTATACCCGTTATTCATTACATACGCTTACAAGCAATAGTAATTTTTCGAGCAGTAAGGCTCGGACTGAATTAGGGTACTTTTCCCGTCCGGCTGACGACACGATCCGCGATATGACTGGCTGGATTATGGAAAATTAAAAACGCAGCTGACTTATTTTATTGGCGGCTGCCTTTGGCTTTATATTTTTTCGGTATAGACAGTGTGTGCCGAAAAAAACAGGCAGATTATGAAAAATCCATCGTAGTGAAATGCCAAAACTGATTTTTTTCGGTGAGGACTGTTAAACAAAAGAAATATATTCGCAGGCAGTAATATATAAGATGCCGTATTCCGTAATTGTAAGTATGTTTACATATTGCTGGTATTTGGAGCAGCGTACAAAAAATTTAGAAAGAAGGAATGATTATGAGCGAAACACAGACAACCGCCAATCCCCTGGGAACAGACCGGATTGGTAAACTGCTGATAGGATTTGCAGTTCCCGGCATCATTTCTATGGTCATCAATTCCCTTTATAACATGGTAGACCAGATATTCATTGGACAGGGAGTAGGTATGCTGGGAAATGGGGCTACCAATATTATAGCCCCGATTTCTACTTTTGCGATTGCAGTGGCAGCCCTTTTTGGAGATGGGCTTGCAACATATTTTAGTCTGCAGCTGGGAAAAGGGGAGCCGGAAAAAGCATCCCAGGCTGTTGGTAATTCCATAATCTCAGGAGTGGTTGTCAGTGCCCTGCTGACTGTCCTTGTGTTGGTATTTCTGAATCCGTTATGCAGGATGTTTGGTGCAACGGATAATATCATGCCCTATGCACTGGAATATGGCCGGATTATTGCCTGCGGATTTCCGTTTGTGATTGTGGCAGTCATTATCAATGGCGTTGTCCGGGCAGATGGAAGCCCTAAGTATTCCATGGTATCCATGATGATGGGTTCTGTCCTCAATGTGTTTCTTGACCCGCTGTTTATCTTTGTGTTTAAAATGGGAATTTCCGGGGCCGCTCTGGCAACGGTTCTCAGCCAGTTTATCAATATGGCGTTAAATATTGCCTATCTCTTCCGGTTTAAGAATATAAAGCTGGACAAAGCATCCTTCAGATTTCGGATTTCTTTTGCAGGAATGCTGGCATCCCTTGGCATTGCAAGCGGTCTGAATACGACAACATCCACCGTTATTGCCATTGTATCCAATAATATGCTGACGCGTTATGGCGCACTTTCTGTTTATGGCGAGGACATCCCCATTACTGTGTTTGGCCTGTGCATGAAGGTAAGTATGCTGTTCTTTTCTGTAGCAATGGGTATTTCCAGTGCCAGCCGCCCTATCCTTGGTTTTAATTATGGTGCGGAAAAATTTGACCGGGTAAAGAAAACATTCCGTCTGACCTTTGTTTCTGCAACAATGGTTATGGTCGTTGCATGGATTGTGTATATGGCTTTTCCGCTGCAGCTTATCCGTATTTTTGGAACGGAATCTGCTTTGTATGAGGAATTTGCAGTAAAATGCTTCCGCATTTATCTTCTGACTAATTTCCTTGGGGGAATGCAGCTTTGTGCCGGAACGCTGTTTCAGGCAATCGGGCATCCGGCAAAGGCCACCGTGGTATCGCTGGCAAAGCAGGTGATTTTTTACATTCCTGCCATGCTGATCCTTGCGAAAGCTTTCGGATTGGTCGGAATCCTATGGGCAGGGCCGATAGCAGAGGTGCTGGCGTTTTTCCTGGCAGCAGTTTTAACAAGAAAGGAATTGAAAGGAATGGGCAACGCCAGATTGGAGGAGAAAGCATGAAAAAAAGAGTGATCACAATAAGCCGCCAGTTTGGCAGCGGCGGACACAGCATAGGGAAAAGCGTGGCAGAACAGTTGGGAATACCTTATTATGACAAAGAAATTTTAGGACGTATTGCATCCGAAACTGGGTTTGCATTGAGCTTTATTGAAAATGCATCTGAGTATGCAACGTCAAATAACAGCTTTTTATGGAACCTTGTTATGAAACATTCTTCCCCACATGTACCGGAGGAAAATCCGGCAGATGTTATTTATTTTACACAGGCGAAGATTATAAAGGAAATTGCAGGAAAAGAAAGCTGTGTGATTGTTGGGCGTTGCAGTGATTATATCCTGCGGGACAGGGAGGATTGTCTGCATATCTTTATCTGTGCGGATAAAGAAAGCCGTGCAAAACGAATTTTGGAAAACTATGGGGAAACAGATAAGACCATAGAAAAACGGATAGATGACAAGGACGCGCGCCGCAAGATTTACTATACACATTACACTGACCGGGTTTGGGGTTCGCCGGAAAATTATCATGCCATGCTTAATAGCGGGGAGTTAGGAGAAGAGCTGTGTGTTCGGATCATACGGGAGTTGTACCAATCGGAATAGCCGGCATAGTTTAAGAAATGATTATTACCGGAGGAATGCGTAAGAAAGAAGAGAGGTTGTAGGATATACTGCCAATCAAGTTGAGGTCGAAAGAACAAAAGGGGATGAAGTAATATGCACGGTCATAGATTTGAGGGTTCTGTTTGATGGGAAACACAAGACACTGCCAATACCAACCGTTGCTGTTATGCTTGTATATCAGGAATCTAAAATCTGTGCTGTGGTTGATGGAGTCAGCTCGATTCTTGGTATTAACATAGCACATAAGATTTGATCTGTCATGATTGGATAGTTTTTGTGGGACAAAGAGGATGTTATTAGTGAAAAAGGTGGAAAGGTTGGTTGCGAAGTAAGAGTAGCGTATTATTGTCAGCTTATAAGCGTAAACAGACTGAATGATGTTGGGAGTGGCTTTACTACATTTAAAAACTGTAACATAGGTGCAATACATATGTTGGAGGGCGTACTGCGTTTCACTATAAATGTGGATTGTAGTACGCCGTTTTTGGCTTTTCAAGGATAAAAAATAAAGGTTTACACCCGATAAAGGCGGCTAAACAGTCTGCACTTTGCCGGGTGTTTTCTGTTGTTCAAGGAAAGGGCAGGTCATGCCAGTGGAAGTTCATGCAGGGGGAGTTCCACTGGACGGCACCGGCAGGCTCCGGGGAAGCCGGAACGGAATGCTGTCCCCAGGAAAGGGGATAGCATGGGCAAGGCACGAGCAGGGAACTGGCATTTGAAACCCCCGGCTGAATATCATATTTTTTCTGTACATACCGCAGTTCCTTCCAAGGGGTCTGCAGGCTTTTTTATTCGACACATTTCTATTTATTTCCTAAACAGAATACAAAAAAATACACTGTTTTTATTATGAGCGTATCTGCCAGTGTGCGGATGCGTTTTTTTTTGTGCCTTAGTGCGCCTGATTTATAGGAATAAAATACTTTGTTGTGCTTCCTGGCAAAAATAGTTATAATGAGAAGTAGAAAAAGTAAAGTTCATGTAGGAATGGGTGCTGTCCCATTCCTGCTGGAAATATGAGATGGTAATAATGCAGATGGCGACAGGCTGAATCCGTACCATCTGATAGAGAGGATGGAATATGAGGGCTGTAATGAGGCGGTAAGAAATATTACACCGAAAATGGCACGTGCATTGCCGGAGATAGAAAAAATGGTTTCCGGGATTCCGGTGTTGACCGATAGACAAAAGAAATTTTATTTGGCAGTTATGGAGGAACGTTATGAGAAAGTCTTTCAGCCCACATGCCGGAAGATCATGGGGCAGCAGATGTCAGAAGAAAGGCAGACGGATGTTGGACAGGAAAGAAGGTGCAGGTAGATGTTTATTGACGAGGCGGTAGATTTGCGGGAAGATTTGCCGGAAAGGCTGCAGCGTGACTTTGCGGAACTGCGGAAATATTACGATGCGGGCGACTGGTTCAATTTTGATATTTTCTTTGAGGGGGTTGAGGCAACCGTCAAGGGATATTATCTGGCAGGGAAAATCAGCCAGGCAGACTTGGACTGCATTTTTCGGAAATATGGAATTTTGTAATTCAGGACATGAGGAGATGATTCAGGTGGCTATTACGGTCAATATTTATTATAGTGGCGTGAATGGAAATGCAGTTAAATTTGCGGAAGAAATGGTTTCAAGCGGCATTGTCAGCGACATTCGTGCGGAAGATGGAAACATGGGGTATGAATATTTTTTCCCTATGGATGATAAGGAGACGGTGCTTTTAATCGACAGTTGGAAAGACCAGCATTCCTTAGATGTTCACCATGCCTCCCCTATGATGGCAAAGATTACGGAACTTCGGGAAAAGTATGGCCTGCATATGAGGGTGGAACGGTATGTATCTGATGAAAGCGGAGTTCCAGCAGCGGATATGGCATTTATCAGGGAATAAGGACGAAATAATCTGGAGGTGCAGTAGTGAAGAAAATTCTTATAGTGCAGGGTGGCGGCAGGGCTAATGGGAATACGGCACAGCTTGTCAGCCATTTTGTAAAAGGGGCAGAGGAAAGCGGGCATTCTGTGGAAGTTATTTCACTCATAAAGAATGAGGTTAAGGGGTGTCTTGGCTGCAATGCCTGCCGTTATGGGAAACCGTGCGTGCAGAAAGACGCATTTAACAGTATGGTTCCGAAAATTAAAGAAGCAGACTGTATTGTGTTTGCCTCCCCATTATATTTCTGGACGGTATCATCCCGGATAAAGGCTTTTATTGAGAGGTTTTACTGTATTGCGGAGGAAGATTCTAACCCGCCGTTTGGCAGGTATGAAAAATATCCGGTTAAGGACTGTGCGCTGCTTATGACTTCGGCAGACGATTTCTTCTGGACGTTTGAGCAGGCAGTTTCCTATTACCAGTTTACAATGGTAAATTATATCGGATTCCATGACAGGGGGATGGTGCTTGCCGGTGGATGCGGGGATACGAACGGTAAGTCGCAGATTGGCAAAACGGACCATTTGCAGGCAGCGTATGAATTTGGGAAGAACATTTATTCAGAATGATACTTTTCAGTTTTAGGATTTTATTTTATAAAATAATATTTTATAGGGGGCCTGCCAATGGGAAAAAATAATAAGGTGTGGCTCTGACAGATTTGGGCAGATAGAGGAGGAGCAGATATTAAGCAATGCAAGAAACTATATAGACCAGCATGGACAGCTTATTGCGGATAAAAAGAAAGATAAAGATAAATTAGAAAGTCAGATTAAAATATCTTATGAATCATTGATAAAGGTTTGCAATCAAGTTTTAGTTGTTGCAATCCAGGAAGAGGAGAAGAAAAGAGACGACCTAGAGAAATTGAAGAAGACGACAGAAGAATTTTTTATAATGCAAAGAAAACTGGAGAGTATGGATTCTGAAAAGTATAATATCGAACAGTTGATAGTGCCTGGATATATTGTTTCTATTGAAAATGAAATGGAAAAGAAATTCTTGGATGAGGTAAAAGTTGCACAAAAGAGAGAGGACTATAAGAAACTGTTAGATTTGCTTGATTATCAATTGTCAGAGGGGGAATCAGAAAAGGCTATTTTTCAAAAATTACATGAACTATCTAAAGATGCACTGGAGACTATAGGATTTTCCTATTCTTTATTGGTGCAAAAAATCAATTCCATAAATAGTATTCTGAAAAACAAGAAATATTTAAATCTGCAAAAAGAATTAGAAACATCAGAAATGACAAATAAAAATATTTCAAAAAAGCAGAAAGACCTAGAGATTTTATACAAAAAAGCGAAGAAACGTGGAGATGATATTCGTAGATTAGTGGATTGTTTGAAGGTGGAAGAATATAATATAGTTGGTCCGAATTTGTATAAATTTTATAGAAAATTAGCAAGGATTAATACGATTGAAGGAATACAATTAAAGCACGAGGATGAGATGTTGTCCATTGTTGATGAAAGCGACAAAAATGTTGTTAATATTCTAAGTAATGGGCAGTTAAGCGTATTTATGCTAGCGTACTTTTTTGCAGGAATTGTTTCAAGAAATAAGCAGGAATTATGCAAAATTTATTTTATTGATGATTTGACGGCTTGTATGGATGATGTAAATATGTTAGCTTTTTTGGATTTAACGAAATATCTGATGTTAGAAAAAGATGGAACAATGGATCAGGTGTTTTTTGCAACATGTGACGAGAGAGTTTGCAAATTACTTCGTTACAAATTAGGCGGTTGTGGTGTAGAATTTCGTGAAATAACAGAGAAGGATTTTGTATAAATTATGATGGATTCTTTTTAGTACGAAGTAAAAAGGAGTATTTGCCTATGAAAATACGCACAGAATATACATGCCCTTTGGAACTGGTACATGACATGGTTAAGGGAAAATGGAAACCCATTATTCTATGGCGGCTGCGTCTTGGAGCTACCTCTTATACAGGGCGGTGAACAGTCCGCAGAGCTTTCTTCCTATTACTCCGGCGGAATGACACCACCCGATAAACCACACATATATGAACTTCATGTATATGCTTTGGATAAAATGCTTGATTTGGAACCAGGCTTTCTGTTGAATGAGCTTTATCATCAGATGGATGGGCATATCTTAGAGCAGTATACCCTGAAAGGCATATATGAAAATTAGCGGTCTGAAAGTCGGTGGGCGTACATTAAAAACAGTTGTGGCAGTATTCTTGTGTTTGCTGACGGGTATAGTAAGGAAATCAGATACGGCATTTTATGCTGCTATCGCTGCCGTGCTGTGCGTTCAGCGTACTTCTGAGGATAGTTTCCGTGAGGCATTTAACCGTGAGGTGACGACAGTGATTGGTGGAATATGCGGGATGCTTGTTTTGGTTTTTGAGAGGAATATCTATTGTGTTCCATATGAAGTATCGCGGTGCCTTTTGTTCTCTGTTCTGTTTATTCCCATTATCAATTTTTTTGTTCTGATAAAACAGGAAAAGGGAACTTTCCTTATGTGTGTTGTTTTCCTTTGCATTACCGTGACACATGGAAATGATGGGAATCCTTTGGCTTTTGGTATTGCAAGGATTATAGATACCACGGTTGGTATTGCGATTGCATTGGTTATAAATCAGTTTTCGTTCTGTGGGTCAAAAGAACCGTCGCATATGGATTGAAATATCCTTTTATTGTTTGATAAAAGATATTATGGTACAATAAAATAGATTTTTTAGAATTGGATAAATTTGAAAGGAGAAGAAAATGCCATATATTACAGTTGAGAGTGGTGCATTATCAGATAAACAAAAAGAGGAATTGATTAAACGATTGACAGAAGTATCTTCCGAAATTATGCAAGTACCACAGGAATTTTTTGTAACCACAATTAAGGAAGTATCGGATAAAAATTTTGGTATTGGTGGAAAAACGATTG